>CAYUIN010000369.1:0-3563 GCA_964444695.1 uncultured Desulfocurvus sp. | reverse complement strand
ACCACGGCGAAGCCGCGCCCGGCCTCGCCCGCGCGGGCGGCCTCGATGGCGGCGTTGAGCGCCAGCAGGTTGGTCTGGTCGGCGATGTCGCTGATGACCTCGATGACCCGGCCCACGTCCTCGGCCTGGCGGCCCAGGTCGGCCATATTGCCCTTGAGCTCCTCGGCCTGGGTCGAGAGCCGCTGGGACAGGCCCACAGCGTCGTCCACCACGCGGCGGCCGCCCTCGGCCATGTCCCGGGCCTGGTCGGCCAGCTCGGCCGCGCCGCCCGCGTTGTGGGCGACTTCCAGCACCGTGGCGTTCATCTGCTCCATGGCCGTGGCCACCTCGCCCGTGCGGGCCTGCTGCTCGGCGGACCCGGAGCTGGCCTCGTCCACCTGGGCGGCCAGCTCGTCGGCGAAGGTGGACATCTGCACCGAAACGTCCTCGGCGGCGGCGGCGGCCTTGGCGATGCGCTCGTTTTGCGCCTCGATCTGCTGCTGCTGCTCGACCATGGCCGTCAGGTCGCTGGTCAGGGCGAAGGCCCCGATGAGGTTGCCGTCCAGGTCGTACAGCGGCGCGGCCTCCACGGAGAGATACAGCTGGCGGCCCTTGCGGTTGCGGTATTCGAAACGCGGGCGGGACAGGGCCTGGCGGCTTTGCAGCACGCGGGCGACCAGGGTCTCGCGCGAGGTGTCGTCGTAGTACAGGCCGGACACGAGGCGCCCCCGGCACTCCTCGGGCGAAAGGTCCAGGCCCAGCAGGTCCAGCAGCGGCTGGTTGACGAAGCTCACCCGGCCCTCGGTGTCCGCCACGTAGCAGGCCACCGTCATCCCGGACAGGATGCCCTGGGAGAAGCCGAGCTGCGTCTTGAGCTTGGCCACCATCTCCGTGAGGTTCCCGGCCAGGGCGCCCAGCTCGTCGGCGCTGTCCGCGTCGAAGGTGGCCGCGAGGTTGCCCGAGGCGATCTCGTTGGTGGCCTCGGCGATGGCCGTGATGCGCCCGATGACGCTGCGCCGCAGGAAGACCACCACCGGCACCGCCAGCACGACGAGCCCCACGGCGCACAGGCCCACGAACTCCAAAACCTGGGTGTCGATGGCGGCGATGGCCGGGCTGACGTCCTGGATCACCACGATCTCGCCCAGCAGCGCCTGGGAGCTGCCGTGACAGTGGTGGCAGCTCCTGGCGTTGGGGATGGACATCACGCGCATGAACAGGTCGCGGTCCTCGTGGCGGACCAGCAGCCCGTCCTCGGTGCGCTTTTCCAGCGCCCGGCGGAACAGCGCCCGGACGCCCTCATGCCCGTACGCGGTCTCGAAATCCTTGCGCACCATGTCGGGGCGCGTGGAGTAGGTCACGTTGCCCTTGAAGTTGGTCAGGTAGATGCCCGTGTCGGCATAGTGCTCGCGCAGGAACTCGAACTGCTCCTTGGTGCCCTTGTCGTCGCCCACGACCATCGGCTTCTCCACCGAGAGCCGGATGAGCTCCGAGGTCCGCGTCAGGGAGGCGTCCATCTGGGCGACCATGCCCGTCTTCTGCCAATGGGAGCTGATGGCGATGAGCGCGGCGAAGACCGCCACCGAGATGCCCAGGACCAGCGTGATGACCTTTGCGCTGACGTGGCGCCGGAAGGTGTCGAACATCGGCTCCCCCTAGTGCGCGCCGGAGAACAGCAGCGGCTTGAAGTTGAAATCCGCCACGCGCTCGGCGTTGTGGCAGCCCTCGCAGGTGGCCAGGGTCGGCGTACGCTGGATCAGCTCCGGGTCCCCGCCGGATTCGGCGTGCGCGCCGCCGGGGCCGTGGCAGGTCTCGCAGCCCACGTCGGCCAGCTCGGGGGTGGACTCGTAGTCCCGGAACCCGCCCTTGCCGTGGCCCGTGGTGTGGCAGTCGAAACAGCCCCGGACCTCGTCCTCGGTCAGGTCCGAGGCCATGATCTCCACGCTGTGCCGGGAATGGGCCTTCTTGGAAAACTTGCTGAAGTGGTCGTACTGCTCCTCGTGACACTCGGAACAGGCCTTGGACCCGACGTACTGCTGCGCCGAGGCCGAGGTCACCGCCAGGAGGACGCCGAGAAAGACGGCGCCGAGACAGGGCGTGATGCGCATCTGGGACTCCCCATTGGCTGATATGACAACCGAGGTGGCGGCACCCTTCGCGTACGCAATCCCCCATCGCGCACAGGGCCCCATCCCGCCATCCGGCTTCCCAAAGGCCCGCAGGCGCAGGCCGCCCTCTGTCCTAGCCTCAAAAACCGACTGTGGCAAGTTTGGTAGCCGCTGAAAAATCCTTTGATCACAGCGCTTTTTCGACAAGTGCGAATTTTTGTCGCCGAGATCGCGAAAAAATTCCCAATCTCCCGCGGGCCGACTTCCGGCTAAAGTGCCCCGCCGCCGAAGCCGATAAGACGGCATCAGCGAGTGAAACAGCGCCCCGCACAGGGGCCGGAGATAGATCATGCGAGAACAGCGCCCCGTTCCCTTCCGCTCCGCCCTGGTGGTCACGCCCAGCCGCGACCACCTGCGCCTGGACCGGGACTTCCTGCGCCGGGCGGGCGTGACGCGCGTTTTGGGCGACACCGACGTGCGCGGCGCCCTGGCCTGGCTGGCCGCCAACCCCGTGGACCTCGTGCTGCTGGACGCGGACCTCGGCCCCGCCCACGGGGCGGACGTCGCCGCCCTGCTGCGCAAGCGCCGCGGCCTGGACCGCACGCCCATCGTCCTGACCAGCACCAGCGGCGAGGAAGACGACGTGCTGCGCGCCGTGGCCGCCGGATGCTCCGGCTTCCTGCTGCGGCCCTACTCCCTGGACGGATTCCTGGCCCAGCTGGAGCTGGCCGCGCGCGGCGTGGACGCCGGGGCCGTCCGCGAAGCCGCCCTGGCCCGGGCCCGCGAACACGCCTCGCGCGGGCGCCACGCCCAGGCCCTGCGCGCCTTCGAGGCCGCCGCCCCCGCCGACAAGACCGGCGAGGCCCGCAGCCGCTACGAGGCGGGCTGCGACCACCTGGCCGCCCGCCGCTACGAGGAGGCCCTGCGCGAGTTCTCCCGCGCCGTGTCCGTGAACAGCCTCTACGCCGAGGCCTACGTCGGCATGGCCAGCGCCTACAAGGAACTGGGCGACCCGGCCAGCGCCCGGCGCTGCATGCGCCGCGCCGCCACCGCACACGCCCTGCGCGACGAGATGCTGCGCACCCGCCGCGCCCTGGCCGACATCCTGCGCGAACACCCAGAGACCGAAAACCCGTTCATGGAACTGGGCTTCGCCCTGGTGCGCCAAAACGACTTCTCCGCCGCCGGGCGCGCCTACGACCTCGCCCGCCGCTACGCCGGGCCCGGCGAGGTCAACGCCTCCGCCGCCCGCGCCTGCCACTTCACCCGCGACCCGGAAACCTCCGCCAAGAAGCTGGCCGAGGCCATGGCCGCCGCCTCCGGCACGCCCAACGCCCCCGCCCTGTACAAGGGCATCATGGGCGACGTCCCGCGCCGCATCGCCGTGGGCTCCGACACCAGCCCCGAGGAACCCAGCCCCATGCGCGACGCCTGGGCCGTGCTCAAGTACACCTTCCAGGTCTTCCGCAACGGCGG
>CAYUIN010000368.1:0-3564 GCA_964444695.1 uncultured Desulfocurvus sp. | reverse complement strand
GGGCGGCGCCTTGCCGCCCGCGCCGCGCCCACGCCGCGCCCGGGAGCATACCCCGACCCGGCGCAAAACGAAAGCGCGCCGCGCCGGGGGGCGCATGCGGGTTTTCCTGTATTTTACCACCCGCTGTTGCGCACCGCCGCCCAAGGCCCTATCCTGGCGACGCCGCGCGGGCCGCGCCCTGGCGCGCCGCGCACGGAAAACGAACCACACCCCGACCATGAAGTACGCCACGATCCTCAGCACCCTGGCCCTGACCACGGCAGTGGCCTGGGTGGCCCTCGGGGGCCCGCTGCGCCTACCCGGCGGTACGCCCGGCGGCCCCGTGCCCCTGCGCCTGCGCACCGTGGACGTGGCCCCGGGGCGGCTGGCCCTCTCCGGCCCGGAGCGCGAGGCCCTGGCCGCCGTGATGGACGGCCACGGCGCGCGCGTCTCGCGGGCGGAAATCTTCCTCGAACGGCTGACCGGCCCGGGCAGCGGCCCCTACCCCGGCGACAGGGCCCGCTTCGCCCTGGAACTGCAACTGGCCGACGGCGCCCGCCTGGCCTCCCGCCCGCGCACGACCTCCCGCAAGGAGCTGCCCGCAGCCGTGGCGGCCTGCGTCTCGCGCTGCCTGGGCGCCTACGACGAGCAGCGCGGCAAAGGCCGCGACCTGCGCTCCCTGTCCAACATCTGAGCACGAAAAAGGCCGCCCCCCCGACGGGAGCGGCCCGAAAAAACACGTCCGGCGCCCGGGCCCTACAGGAACCCGACCCCCTTCATCGCCTGCTGGAACACGGCCCAGGATTCGGCCGTGTTGTCCAACCGCTTGAACTCCTTGCGCAACGCGTCGCTGGAAAAGGAGCCGATGCGCCACTCCCCGTGCTCGTGCACCAGGGTCTCGTACATCTCCTCGGAGGTGACCATCATCCGCCCCATGGTCGCGTCCACATACACGACGGGCGCGCTGGAAAACCGCGTGGGAAGTTTCGCTTTGGACATGCCGGGCCAGTCAGGTTCAAGATGAGCGACGAGCAGGGAGCGGCGCCCGGATGCGCCCGCCCCGCAGCAGTCAACGGAGATCGATGTCCTGGGGAAAAGGTGTACCCGCTCCCGGCCGCCGGGGCAATCCCCGGCCGGGGCAAAATTCACAACAGCCCGAAACGGCTCTATTTTTTTCTCAAGACCCGCACGTCGCCCACGCGCACCGTGAGCTTCTCCTTGTCGAAGAACTCCAGCAGCGGGATGAGATACTTGCGCGACAGGCCGCAGACCGTCTTGAAGTCCGGCGCGCTCATCTCGCCCCTGTCCTCCAAAAAGGCCACCACCCGCGCGCGCAGCGCGTCCAGCGCCGGGGCGTGGAAGTACATGTCCTCCTTGACCTTGACCAGCACGCCCTGGTCCTGCAACAGCCTGAAGACCCCGGCCGCCGCCTTCCAGTCCACGCCCAGCGGCTCCAAAACGTCCTTGACGTTGGGCGGGGTCTCGCCGCCCGCCGCGTAGGCGGACTCCACGGCCGCGCGCAGCTTCTCCGCGTCCGCCGCCAGGGAGACCTTGTGCTCCGGCAGGCGCAGCGTCTCCGCCTCGGCCACCAGCTCCCCCTTCTTCAGCAGCCGCTCCACCACGAAATGCGCCAGCCGCTCCGAAAGCCCCCGGCCCCAGGACGAGGCCAGCTCCCCGCGCCCGATGCCCTGCTTCATGGGCTCGGCCGCGTGATAGGCCCGCACCCGCTCCAGCGCCCCGGCCATCAGCCCGTCCATGACCTCGCCCGAGACGTAGCTGCGCTCGTCCTTGTCCACCAGCAGCGCCCCGCCCTGGCTGGACAACTGCTGCATCAGCTTGTCCAGCGCCTTGGACTCCAGCCCGCACATGGTCCGCAGCTGCGCCACGCTCACGCCCAGCGGCCCGGCCAGCGCCAGCTGCGCGGCCACCACGCCCTCCTGGTCCGCCCCGGCCAGCGCCGCCAGCCGCGCCTGCGCCGCCTCGTCGAAGCGCTTCATCCGCCGCCCGAACGGCCCGATGACCCGACCGCCCGCGATGGTCCTCAGCGGCGAGAACGACCTGAGCACCACCCGGTCGCCGTAGACCCCCGCCATGGGCTCGGAAAACAGCACCCGGCACAGCGCCGTCTCTCCGGGCTTCAAGACCTCGCGGTCCATGAACAACACCTTGGCCAGCACCTCGCGCGTGCCGTGGTGGAAATGGATCTCCTTGCGGTGCTTCAGCTCCCGCCCGGCCGAGGCCAGATACGTCAGCTCCACGTCCCACAAGGTGCTGGGAAACAGCGAGCCCGGCCGCGCCAGGACCTCGCCGCGCTCCACGTCCTCCACCTCCAGCCCCGCCAGGTTCACCGCCGTGCGCCGCCCCGCCGGGGCCTCGCTCACCGTCTCCCCGTGGGACTGCAAGCCGCGCACCTTGGTCCTCGTCCCGCGCGGATAGAGCACCACGTCTTCGCCCTCGGCCACCTTGCCGGAGACCAGCGTCCCCGTGACCACCGTGCCGTGCCCGCGCATGGTGAACACCCGGTCCACCGGCAGCCGGAACAGGTCCGACGGCCTGCGCGACTCATAGTGCGCCGCCAGCTCGCCGATGGCCGCGCGCAAGGCGTCCAGCCCGCCGCCGTCGTGCGCGCTCACGGGCATGATCGGCGCCTCGGCCAAGAACGTCCCGGACAGATACTCGCGCACGTCCTCCGTGACCATCTCCAGCCAGTCCGGCTCCACCGCGTCCGTCTTGGTCAGGGCCACGATGCCGCGCTCGACGCCCAGCAGCGAGCAGATCTCCAGATGCTCGCGCGTCTGCGGCATCACGCCCTCGTCCGCCGCGATGACCAGCAAAACGAAATCCACGCCCGCCGCGCCCGCCACCATGTTCTTCACGAACTTCTCGTGCCCCGGGACGTCGATCACGCCCAGGCGCGCCCCGCCCGGCAGGTCCAGAAACGCGAACCCCAACTCGATGGTGATCCCGCGCTTCTTCTCCTCCTTCAGGCGGTCGCAGTCGATGCCCGTAAGCGCCTTGACCAGCGTCGTCTTGCCGTGGTCGATGTGTCCCGCGGTGCCCATGATGACCGGCATATATTCACTCCTTGCGGATGGTTCCGTCTGCGTGTCCAACCACGGACAGTATGGGAAAATCGCCCCCGCCTCAAGCCGCCCCCGTCCTGCGCAGCCCCCGGCACTGGCGCGCGGCCCGGGGCCCGTGCTATGCTCGACGAAACACGGAGGTTCCGCACATGCCCATCCGCTTCGAAGGCCCGGCCGTCTTCGTTTCCGACATGACCGCCTCGCGCGCCTTCTACGAACACGTCCTCGGACAGTCCATCCTCTTCGCCGTTGGCGAGGAATACGCCGCCTTCGAAGGCGGCTTCTCCCTGTGGCACCACCAGGGCGCCGCCGAACGCATCCACGGCATCCGTCCCCAAGGCCCCGCCAGCAGCCAGGGCCGCGACAACTTCGAACTCTACTTCGAGACCGAAGACCTCGAAGACGCCTGGCAACGCACCCGCGCCGTCTGCTCCGACCCGATCCACGCCGTGCGCGAAATGCCCTGGGGCCAACGCTGCTTCCGCGTCCGCGACCCCGACGG
>CAYUIN010000367.1:0-3582 GCA_964444695.1 uncultured Desulfocurvus sp. | reverse complement strand
CGGCGCACATCTGGTCCACGCTGCGCGGGTCGGAGATCTCGAACTGGCCGGTGTCCGCCGCGCCGCCGGTGTGGCCGCCCACGGCGGTGGAGACTCCGGCGGACATGCGGGTCACGCCCAGGGGCAGGAGGTTGTCGCGCAGGGCGGCGGACTCGCGGGTGGAGATGGTGATGCCCGCGCGGGGCAGGAAGATGCGCACGGCGGTCATGGCCTGGACCAGCTCGCGGTCGGAGACGATGCAGGCGGGCTGGTAGGCCCCGGCGTGGGGCCGCATGCGCGGCAGGGACAGGCTGATCTCCACTTCCGGATGGCGGCGCATCAGCCAGTCCGCGTGCATCCCGGCCAGGAACAGGTCGCGGCGCCAGTCCGTGAGCCCCAGCAGCGCGCCGATGCCCACGGTGCGCATCCCGCCCAGGCAGCCCCGCTCCGGGGCGTCCAGCCGCCAGAGGTAGTCCTTTTTGGGCCCGGCGGGGTGCAGCGTTTCGTACAGTCCCTGATCATACGTTTCCTGAAAGAGCGTCAGCCCGTCCACCCCGGCGGCGGCCAGGCGCGCGTAGTCGGCGGTGCTCATGGGGAAGACCTCGATGGACACCGAGGGGAACAGCGGGGCCAGCACGCCCAGGCACCTCTCGAGGTAGTCCACGCCCGCCGTGCGCGGGGCCTCGCCGGTCAGCACCAGGATGTGCCGCAGTCCCGTGGCGGCGATGGCCTCGGCCTCGGCGCGCAGCTGGTCCATGTCCAGCCGGGCGCGGGGGATGGCGTTCTTGGCGCTGAAGCCGCAGTACAGGCAGTGGTTGGTGCAGTGGTTGGAGACGTAGATGGGCGTGAACAGCGCGATGGTGCGCCCGAAATGGCGCACGGTCAGCTCGTGGGCCCGGCGGGCCATGGCCTCCAGGCGCCGGGCGCCCGCCGGGGAGAGCAGGGCCAGGAAGTCCTCCGGCCCGGGGGCGAGGCGGTCCAGGGCGCGGTCCACGTCGGCCTCTCGGGCCTCGGCCAGCAGGCGCGCCGTGGGCAGGGCGGCGGCGCGCTCGAGTTCGGGCATGAAGCTCATGACGCCGCCTCCTGGTCCAAAAAGCCCGTGAGCGGCGAGGAGGCCCGGGCCGTGGCGCTCACGGGGCCCAGCCCCGCGAGGTGGGCGCCTCGCCCGGCGCGCACGGCCCGGCCGAAGGCCCGGCCCATGGCCACGGGGTCGGCGGCGGTGGCGATGGCGGTGTTCACCAGGCAGGCCGCCGCGCCCAGCTCCATGGCCGCGCAGGCCTCGCTGGGGCGGCCCAGGCCCGCGTCCACGATGACCGGCAGCGGGATGTCCTCGATCAGGATGCGGATCATCTCCTCGGTGCGCAGGCCCCGGTTGGAGCCGATGGGCGCGGCCAGGGGCATCACGGCGGCGGCCCCGGCGTCGGCCAGGCTGCGGGCCACGTAGAGGTCCGGGTTCATGTAGGGCAGGACCACGAAACCTTCGCGGGCCAGGATTTCCGTGGCCTTGGCGGTCTCGTAGCCGTCGGGCAGCAGGTGGCGCGGGTCGGAGATGACCTCGATCTTGATCCACTCGCCGCAGCCCAGGGCCCGGGCCAGCCGGGCGATGCGCACAGCCTCGTCCGCCGTGCGCGCGCCGCTGGTGTTGGGCAGCAGCGTCATCCCGGCGGGGATGTGGCGCATCACGTTGTCCGTGGCGGCGTCCAGGTCCACGCGCCGCAGGGCCATGGTGATGACCTGGGCGCCGGAGGCCGCGCACACGGCGGGGATCAGGGCGTCGTCGGCGTATTTTCCGGTGCCGGTGAACAGGCGGCTGGTCAGGCGTTTGCCGCCCAGTTCCAGGGTGTCGTCGATTGCGGCCTCGGCCGCGAGGATGTCGGAAACGGGCATGGCTCAGCCACCTCCCACGAAGGACAGAAGTTCCAGGCGGTCGCCGTCAGCGAGGCGGGTGGCCGCGAAATCGGGGCCTTGGACGATGGTTCCGTTCAGCTCGGCGACCACGGTGGCGGGGTCCAGCCCGCGCGCGGCGACGAGCCCGAGGACGGTGGGCGGCTCCGGCATGGGATGCGCGGAGCCGTTGACGATGAGCGGCACGGCAAACTCCTTGGTCCGCGCCGGGAAAGCGGGTGGGTGCCCGGGGCCGAAAACGAAAAAAGCGCTTGCGGGGGCAAGCGCGGACGGATGCGGCGAGGGCGTCTGAACCGGCTTCCCTACGGCAGTGCGAACTGCTTCAGGTTCGAAGGGTCGGGGCCGGTCGGCCCCCTCTCAGCCCATGCGGGCTCCCCTAGCGTTCGTGGGCGAGAGTAGGAGCTTTCAGCGCGCTTGTAAAGGGCGCGGCGCGGTGCTCGGCGTGGTCCGCGCGGGCGGCTCCGGGGCCGGTGCCGCGCCGCCTGCCGCAGGGGCCCAGCGGGGGCAGGGCGATGCCGCTGACGGCGGCGGCGGCCTGGAGCCATTCGGGGGCGTGGCGGCCCTGGTGCAGCGGGTGGACGCGATCGCCCAGGCGCAGGGCCTCGGCGATGTCGTGGGTCACCAGGATCATCGGGATGCCCAGCTCGGCCTTGAGGCCCAGCAGGACCTCGTGCAGGCCGTGGCGGGTCAGCGGGTCCAGGGAGGAGAAGGGTTCGTCCAGCAGCAGGGCCCGGGGCCTGCGGGCCAGGGCCTGGACCAGGGCCGCGCGCTGGCGCTCGCCGCCGGAGATCTGCGCCGGGCGGGCGCTCTTCAGGTGGGCGATGCCCAGGCGCTCAAGCAGGGCCTCGGCCAGGTCGTGGTTGCTGTGGCGGAACACGGCGTTGTGCCACACGGATAGATGGGGCAGCAGGGAATATTCCTGGAACACGTAGCCCAGGCCCCGGCGCTGCGGCGGCACGCACAGGCCCGCCCCGGCGTCGTTCCAGGGCGTGCCGTCCAGGAGCACGCGGCCCGCGTCGGGCCGGTCCAGCCCGGCCAGGATGCGCACCAGGGTCGTCTTGCCCGAACCCGAGGGCCCGACCACGGCCGTCAGGCTGCCCGCCGGGCAGCGCAGGGCGGCGTGCAGGGTGAAGTGCGGCAGGCGGCGGACGACGTCGATCTCCAGCCCGCCCGGGGCCTCGGCGCAGGGCGCGCCGCCCGGGTGCTGCGGCTTAAGGGGCCTCACCGCGCGCCCTCCATGCGCCGCAGCGCCAGAAGGACCACGTAGGCCGGGGGCACCAGGGCCAGGGACAGGGCCAGGGCCGCGCCGTAGTCCAGCATCTCCACGCGCTCGAAGATGGCGATGGAGGCCACGCGCGTGCTGCCGGGGATGGACCCGCCGACCATCAGCGCCACGCCGAACTCGCCCATGGTGTGGGCGAAGACCAGCACGGCGGCGGCGGCCAGCCCGGGCAGGGAGTTGGGCAGCACGACCTTGCAGAAGGTCTCGGCCCGCGAGCAGCCCAGGACGTAGGAGGCCTCGATCAGGCGCGGGTCCAGCTTGCGGAAGGCCGCGCGCAGCGGTTGCAGGGCAAAGGGCAGGTTGAAGACCATCGAGGCCAGCACCAGCCCGGGGTAGGAGAAGACCAGGCGCATGCCCGTGGCCTGCTCCCAGGCCGCGCCCAGGGGCGAGGTCGGGCTCATGGCCACCAGCAGGAA
>CAYUIN010000366.1:0-3582 GCA_964444695.1 uncultured Desulfocurvus sp. | reverse complement strand
AAGGGTGATAACCCTTGAGCCGCCGGAGGCCCTGCCCGCGCCCAAGAGCACCCGGCCCGCCATCCCCCGCGACCGGCCCCCCCGAGCCCGGGCCGCCCAGGCCCCCCTCTTCGCGCCGCGCGCCAGTCGCTGCCGCGCGCGGGTGCGGGTCAGATTTTTTGTTCGACCTTGTGGAAGCAGGGGAGGCAGAGGGTTTGGCCGGCGAAGAGGCGGACTCGGGATTCCATGGCGGATTCGCCGCAGGCGTCGCAGGTCCGGCTTTGCAGGATTTTGGCCGGGCGCGGGGCCGGGGTTTGCGCGGGTTGGATGTCGAAGAGGTCTTCGAGGGGGAGTTCCATGTAGCGCTGTTGCTGGGCGGTGCGCAGTTCGGCGATGCGCCGTGCGTCGCCGGGTTCGGGGCTGGCGGCGCGGCGCATGAGTTCGGCGATTTGGGCGCCGACTTCGCCGCGCGCGTTCCCCGAGAGGATGGCGCGCAGGCCCCGGCCCGAGGGGCGGTCGTAGAAGGAAAAGGCCATCTTGCCCAGGTCGCGGTGGATCAGGTTGCCTTTGCCCAGGGTGCAGCCGGTGAGGAACTGGATGGCGTCCACGCCGCACATGTCCGTCTCCACGACGGCCACGAGGCTGCCGTCCCTGTTGGGGCCGAATTCGCGCAGGGCGAGTTCGGCGGCGCGGATGCCGATGGCCAGGCCGGGGCATTCGTGGCCGTGGAAGTCGATGGTCCTTTGGATGGCTTGCGGGTCGATGGCGCAGGGCATGGGGGCTCTCCTTGTGCGGGTCAGGCCAGGGGCACGACCAGGGGGCTGCCGTTGATGTGATGGATCTCGACGGGCACGCCGTAGACCCGTTCCACGACGTCGCTGGTCACGTCGGCGGTGGTTCCGGCGGTGACGATGCGACCGTCCTTGAGGAACACGTATTTGTGGGCGAAGCGCAGGGCGGTGTTCAGGTCGTGCATGGTCATCACGGCGGCGATGCCGTGTTCCTCCACCACGTGGCGGAGCATGGTCAGGATGCCGATCTGGTTGCGCAGGTCCAGGGAGCTTGTGGGCTCGTCCAGCAGCAGCAGGCGGGGTTCCTGCACCAGGGCCCGGGCGAGGCAGACCTGTTGCAGCTCGCCGCCGGACAGGCCGTCGATGTGGCGCAGGGCCAGGCCGTCCAGGCGCAGGCGGCGCAGGGCGGCCTCCACGATGCGCAGGTCCTTCTGGCCCACGGCCCAGCGGATGTGCGGCTTGCGGCCCATGAGCACGGCGTCGAACACGGTGAGCCGGGCGGTTTCCGCGCGCTGGGGCACGTAGCCCACCTCGCGGGCGATGCGCGCCGGGGGCATGCGCAGCACGTCGGCCCCGTCCACGAGGATGGACCCGGCGCCGGGCTGACGGATGGCGTTGATGCAGCGCAGCAGCGTGGTCTTGCCCACGCCGTTGGGGCCCAGGATGGCCAGCAGTTCCCCGCTGTTCACCTGGAAATCCACGCCGTCCAGCACGGGGTGGCTGTTGTACGAGAAGCGCACGCCGCGCACGTCCAGGATCATGCCCGCCCCCTGCTCACGATGAGGCACAAGAAGACCGGCGCGCCCATGAACGCCGTGAGCACAGACACGGGCAGCACGTGCGGCGCCAGGATCAGCCGGGCCGCCGTGTCCGAGACCAGCAGCAAAAGGGCCCCGCAGACCAGGGAGGCGGGCAGCAGGAACCTGTGGTCCGCGCCGACCACGCGGCGCACCATGTGCGGCACCACCAGGCCCACGAAGCCGATGACGCCCAGAAAGGCGATGCTCACGGCGGTGAGCAGCGAGGCCAGGACCATCCCGACCACGCGCACCCGCTGCACGGGGATGCCCAGGCTGCGGGCCGTCTCGTCCCCGGCGTCGATGGCGTTGTAGCTCCAGGCGCTGGCCATGAAGAAGGCCCCGCAGGCGCAGGTCACGGCGGCGATGATGCCCAGTTCCGCCCAGGAGGCCCGGGCCGTGTCCCCGAAGGTCCAAAAGACCATGGCCGCCAGCTGCACATCGTCCGCGAAGTATTGCAGGAACATGGTCCCCGCCGTGAACAGCGCGCCCAGGGCCACGCCCGTGAGCACCATGACCTCCGGCGAGGCCCCGCGCACCCGCGACACGCCCACGATGACCCCGGCGGCCAGCAGGCTGCACGCGAAGGCCGAGACCGTGGTCAAATACGGGGCGGAGATGCTCACGGCGCCGACGCCCGTGGAGGCCATGGTCCCGCCGCCAAGGACCATCACCGAAAAGGCCGCGCCGAAGGCCGCCGCGTGGGAGATGCCCAGCGTGAACGGCGAACCCAGCGGGTTGCGCAGGATGGACTGCATGGCCGCGCCGGACACCGCCAGCCCGCCCCCGGCGACCATCGCCGCCAGGGCCTGCGGCAGGCGGATGTTCCAGACGATGGCCCGCGCCCGCGCCCCGGCCTCCAGCC
This sequence comes from uncultured Desulfocurvus sp., assembly GCA_964444695.1. Lineage (GTDB taxonomy): Bacteria > Desulfobacterota > Desulfovibrionia > Desulfovibrionales > Desulfovibrionaceae > Desulfocurvus. The sequence continues at coordinate 1,150 of CAYUIN010000366.1, read as the reverse complement.
CCAGCAGCGTCTTGGCCACCGTGGACAGGGAGACCTGCGCCGCGCCCATGGACACCGCCGCCGTCAGCGCCAGCGCCAGCGTGGCCACGCAGCCCGCCACGAACAGCACCTTCCAGCCGATGTAGCGGCGATACGCCTCGGGGATCCTGCCGTCAGCGAAATGCACGTCAATCCAGGGGGATGGCCTTGAAGGCCAGGTTGGAGAACAGGGCGTTCATCTCCGCGAACACCGGCGCGTCCACCAGGAACGAGTAGATCGCGTCGGCCTCGGCCTGCGGCTCGACGTCCTCGAACCGCTCCGGATACAGCAGCTTGCCCACGAAATAGGCGTTGGCCAGGATGGAGCCGTAGTTCTTGGTGTACCAGTTGTACGGCAGCACCCCGTACACCCGCCCGGCGCGCACCGCGGAGAGCGTCCGGTAGGCCGGGTCGGTGCGCAGCTCGTGCAGCCCGCCGCCGTCCTCGCCCATCTGCAACGTGGCGAGGTCCAGGAACAGCACCTGCGGGTCCCACTCCAGAATCTTTTCCTTGGCCACGTCCGAATGCGCCAGGTCCTTGCCCGCCACGCCCACCCGGGCCGGGGACCGCGCCCCCACGAAGTCGAACGGCGGATACGCGGGCTCCGTGGACTGGAAGCCGTGCGGCCCCCGAAACGCCACCCCGCCCAGGAACACCGTCGGCCTGCGCTCCTCGGGGATGTCCGCCGTGCGCGCCGCCAAATCCGCAATGCGGGACTCGAAAAATGCAACCACCTCGCGCGCCCGGTCCTCGCGGCCCAGCACCCGGCCCATCAATTCCAGCGAGCGGTACAGCCGCTCCCGCCCCGCCCCCAGGTCGCCGTAATCCAGCACCACCACCGGGATGCCCGTCTTGGCCTGCAACTCGTCCGGGTCGTAGCCGCCCCCGGAGGTCACGGTCTTGAAGATCACCTGCGGCTGCGGCTCCAGGGCCACGATCAACTCCGGATTGTCGTGCCCCCGAAACTCCCCGAACAGCGGCAACGTCTTGAACTGCGGGTTGGCCAACGCATACGGCCTGGCGTCGAACTGCCGCCGCTTGCGCTCGATGTCGTCCACCGCCACCGCCGCCCCCTGCCCACGCAGATACGTCAACAGCCGCAAACAGCCCGACCCGGAACAGATCACACGAT
>CAYUIN010000365.1:0-3583 GCA_964444695.1 uncultured Desulfocurvus sp. | reverse complement strand
CGGTCTTCCGGTAGTCCTTCCAGCCCGAGCCGGTGATGTAGCCGCGCACGATGCATTCGATGGGCAGGGGCTTGGCCTTCTTGACGATCACCGCGCGGCCTTCCAGGGCGTCGGCGTGCCGGGCCAGCGGAGCGGGGAAGCGCGTCACGTCGGACTCGATCAGGTGGTTCGCCGTGATCTCGGCGAAACGCTCCATCCAGAACAGGGTGATCATGTTCAGGACCACGCCCTTGTAGGGAATGGGCTCGTTCATGACCACGTCGAACGCGCTCATGCGGTCCGTGGTCACGATGAGCAGCGAGTCCTGGTCGATCTCGTAGATGTCGCGGACCTTGCCGCGCGACAGCAGGGGATATTCGGTAATCTCAGTCTTGGTGACGACTTGCATCCGTCGTGCTCCTTGGCGCTGGGTGGTTTGTCTTACTCGAAATCGCCGCGATTTGGAAGAGGCCCCGCGGCGCCCGGCGGGCGGACCCGGCGGGCCCAGGCGCTCCGCTCAGGATACGACCGGCCCCGGCCTTTGGCAAGGCGGCTAGGCCTTGCGTTTTTCCACGGAGCGGGCGTGGGCCTCCAGGCCTTCCAGGCGCGCCAGCCGGGCGATCTTGTCCGCATTCGCGGCGGTGAAGGCCGGGCTGGTGGCGACCACGCTGGACTTCTTGACGAAGGTCTGCACCGACAGCGCCGAGGAAAAGCGCGCCGTGGACAGCGTGGGCAGGACGTGGTTCGGCCCGGCGAAATAGTCGCCCACGGGCTCGGGCGTGGTGTGGCCCATGAAGATCGCCCCGGCGTGGCGGATGCGGCCCAAGAGCGCCCAGGGGTCGGCAACGGCCAGCTCCAGGTGCTCCGGGGCCAGGCGGTTGATGCAGTCCACGGCGGTGTCCAGGTCGTCCACCAGGATGGTGGCGCCCCAGTCCGCCAGCGAGGCCCGCGCGATGTCCGCCCGGGGCAGCAGCTCCAACTGGGCGGCCAGTTCGCGGCGCACGGCATCCGCCAGGGCCGGGTCCGTGGTGGCCAGCACGCAGGAGGCCAGGGGATCGTGTTCGGCCTGGGAGAGCATGTCCGCCGCCAGCCAGGACGGGTCGGCCCCGGAGTCGGCGATGATGGCGATCTCGCTGGGCCCGGCGATCATGTCGATGCCGACCTTGCCCATCAGCAGGCGCTTGGCCGTGGTCACGAACAGGTTGCCCGGCCCGGCGATGACGTCCACCGGGGCCACGGTGGCGGTGCCGTAGGCCAGGGCGCCGATGGCCCAGGCGCTGCCCGCGCGGATCACCTCGTCGATGCCCAGCAGCCGCGCCGTGGCCAGCAGGTAGGGGTTGAGGGTCCCGTCCGGGCGCGGCGGGGAGGTCACGCAGATGCCGGGTACGCCCGCCACCTGGGCCGGGATGGCGTTCATCAGCAGGCTGGAGACCAGCGGGGTCTGCCCGGCCTGGCCGCCGGGGACGTACAGCCCCACGCGGTCCACGGGGCGGACCATCTGGCCGAGGATGGTGCCGTCGGGCCGGGTGGTCCACCAGGAATTTTCGCGCTGGCCCTCGTGGAAGGAGCGGATGTTCGCGGCGGCCTCGGCCAGGATGTCCAGGTCGGCCTGCGGGACCTCGGCCACGGCGGCCTCGAACTCCCCTGGGCGCACGCGCAGGGCGTCCTCGCGAAGGGCCTCGCTGTCGAAGCGGCGGCCGTATTCCACCAGGGCGGCGTCGCCGGTGGTGCGCACGGCGTCCAGGATCTCCAGCACCAGGGGGTCGACGTTCTTGCCGGGGTCGGCACGTCCGGCGAGCCAGTCCTTGATGGCGGGCCAGGATTCGGGGCCTTGGTAGCGCAGTTCGCGGCAGGGCATGTCGTCGGTCTCCTTTGCTGGTGCGGGCCGGGCCGGGCCCGGGCGGGAAGGGCGCGCGCCGCGCGCCGCATTGCTATAGAAAAGGTTGGCCCAAAAGTCGAGCCGGGGGTTCCCGGCGCGGCGCCGCCCGGGCGGCCCGGCTCGGCGGCGGAATGAAAATGGGCCGGAACCCGAAGGTTCCGGCCCTGTGGTGGGGCGTCAGGTGAGGGTCACGCTCAACTTAGAAGTTGTAGCGCAGGATGACGGTGAACTTGTAGGCGTCTTCGATCTTGTCCTTGGCGGTGCCAAGGTTGGCGGCCCACACGTCCTCATCCAGGTCCACGTTCACGTAGCCGAACTTGCCGGACAGGGACAGGTTCTCGTAGATCTGGTAGGTGGAGTCGAAGTCCACTTCCCAGAAGCTGTCTTCGTCGGTCAGGATCGGGGACTGGACCAGGTTGGTGTACTTCTTCACCAGGTCGGAGTCGGAGGTACCCTGGCCGTAAGCGATGGTCAGCTTGTGGGTCAGGTTCTCAACGAAGGAGATGTTGTCCAGGATCAGGGCAACGGCGAAGTAGTCGGTGCGGCCACCGAGGATACCGCCGGACTCAGTCCAGGCAGCGCCGTCGAAGCCGAAGTGGGTCAGGCTGAAGCCGCCGTTGGTGGCGCCGCCGTTAGCCAGGGTAGGCATAACTTCGGAACCGTCGGTCGGATCGTCATCTTCGCCGGTACCGTACATGACGGCCAGAGACGGGGTGACGCCGTCCATCTTGTAGGTCAGGATGGCGGACAGGAACCAGCCTTCCATGTCGTTAGCGGAATCGTTGGAACCGTCCACGGTACCGTAGATCAGGTCGGCGCCGAAAACGAACGGGTCGAACATGGTCAGGCTGAAGGCAGCGCCGGCCCACCAGATGTCGGCGTTGTCGCCGAGGGCGGTGGCGTTGACGGCCTGCAGGGAGGACAGGGCAGCGGTGCCACCGGCGGTGGCGTTGTTGCCGTGCAGGGCGTAGATGACGTACGGGGTCAGGGACCAGCCGTCCATGGTGATCGGGGCGATCAAGGTGAAGGCATCGATCTCATCGTTCATGGAACCGATGGAGCTCACGGTGTCGGAGGTCTGACGATCGTACAGACGAGCCCAGCCGCCGGTCAGGGCGAAGGTGTCGTTGAACTTGTAAGAAGCAACGATACCGGCAACGTCGTTGTTGAAGATCGGGGAGCCGGCAACGGCGGAGGGCCAAGCCAGGCCCTGGAGGCCGACGCGGAAGGCAACGCCACCGACGTTGAAGTCGGTGTAGGCGTGCTTCACTTCAACGGTCTCACCGTCGGTGGCGATGGCGCCGCCGCCGGTGTGCTTGCCGGTGAAGTTGGCGGGGGAGCCCCAAACGGTGTCAATCTCGAAGCCCACGACGCCGCGCAGGACTTCGCTGTCCACGTACTGGAAGTACATGCGGACGCGCTGCAGAGCGACGAAATCGTCCTCAGAGACGTTGTCGCCTTCCATGTCGAGCAGGTTGACGTTGTCAGTCCACTCAAGGGTGTGCTCGAACTGGCCGGTGAAGGACATTTCCTTCGCGGAGGCCAGGCCGGCGGACAGCACGAAGCTGGCCACCAGGGCGAGGATAAGAATGCGTTTCATTTTCGTTCCTTCCTTCGTTTGTGTTGGAAGACCATAGCCTGACGCCGAGTCTGCTATGCAGGCTCAAGATCGGGGGTATCCTCTTTCAAATCGGGACGCAAGGGGTGGGACGGCGTTTTTTTGAC
>CAYUIN010000364.1:0-3598 GCA_964444695.1 uncultured Desulfocurvus sp. | reverse complement strand
AGCGAACCTTTCGCGCCCCGTGTTGACTGCGGCCCCCGCAGGCATGATATTGTATGAAGGGGCGAGACTTCGCCCCGGGGAGCGAAACAATGTGGACGACGATGACCCGCCTCGCCCTGGCCGCCGCGCTCCTGGCGGTGCTGGCGGCGCAGCCCGCCCCGGCCTCGGACCACGGTCCGGCCGCGGGCGCCATGGGCCAGGGCATGGGGCACGGCAGCGAGGAGACGATGATGCACGACGCCGAACACGGCACCGGACCGGGCGGCGGCATGGGCCGCATGGACTGGATGCACTACGCCAAGCCCGGCGAGGAGCGGCTGCGGGAGATCCTGAGCCCGCTGCAATACGAGGTGACGCAGGAGGAAGGCACCGAACGGGCCTTCAGGAACGAATACTGGAACAACCACGACGAGGGCATCTACGTGGACGTCCTCTCGGGCGAGCCGCTGTTCAGCTCGCGCGACAAGTACGAGTCCGGCACGGGCTGGCCCAGCTTCACGCGGCCCCTGGAGCCCGACAACGTCGTGACCCGCGAGGACCGCAGCTTCTTCATGACCCGCACCGAGGTCCGCAGCCTGCACGGGGACAACCACCTGGGCCACGTCTTCAACGACGGCCCGGCCCCCACGGGCCTGCGCTACTGCATGAACTCGGCGGCGATGCGCTTCGTCCCGCGCGAGGACATGGCCCGCGAGGGCTACGGCGACTACCTGAAGCTGTTCGAGAACTAGGCCGCCGCACGGCGGACCGACCCAGAAACGCGCAAGGGGCGCTCCCGGCCGGGAGCGCCCCTTTGTTGTCTGCGCGTCTGCGGGCGCGGCCGGGAGCGGCCGGGCCTAGGCGTGCATCCGCGCGCGGGGCCGGGGGGCCTTGGTCGGGGCGGCGGCCGGAGCCGGGGCCGGGCGGATGGACTTGGCGGCGGCCAGGGCCGAGGCGAAGTCGGGGTGGATGTTCTGCGGGCCGACCAGGGCCTCGGTGCCCATGCGCCGCAGCACGTCCCGGACCCGGGGCCGGACCCCGGAGAACAGCACCCGGATGCCCTGGGCCCTGGCCCGGCGGACCACGGTCTCCAGGGCCTCGATGCCCGTGGCGTCGATGCTCGGGATGTTGCGCATGCGCAGGATCAGGACCTCGGGCACGGCGCGGGTGAAGCGCATCACGTCGATGAAGCGCTGGGCCATGCCGAAGAACAGCGGGCCGCCGATCTCGTAGACCACCAGGCGCGGGCTGCCCGCCGCGTCGCGCTCCTCGGTCTCGTCCAGCACGGCGGGCGCGTCCACGGAGTGGATGTCCGACAGCTCGCTCATGCGCTTCATGAACAGCATCGCCGCCAGCACCACGCCCACTTCCACGGCCACCGTGAGGTCCACGAAGACCGTCAGCCCGAAGGCCGTCAGCATGACCAGGGAATCGGACTTGGGCGCGTGCAGCAGGCGCAGGAAACGGTGCGGCTCGCTCATGTCCCAGGCCACGACCATCAGCACGGCGGCCAGGCTGGCCAGCGGGATGCGCCCGGCCAGCGGCGCGCAGGCCACCACGAAGCCCATCAGCGTCAGCGAGTGGATGACGCCGGACAGGGGCGAGACGGCCCCGGCGCGGATGTTCGTGGCCGTGCGGGCGATGGCCCCGGTGGCCGGGATGCCGCCGAAGAGCACCGAGCCGATGTTCGCCAGGCCCTGGCCCACCAGCTCGGTGGACGAGTCGTGGCGCTCGCCGGTCATGCCGTCGGCCACCACGGCGCTGAGCAGGGATTCGATGCCCGCCAGCAGCGCGATGGTCAGGGCGTCGGGCACGATGGCCCGCAGGTCCACCCCGCGCAGGTCCGGCAGGGACAGGCTGGGCAGCGTCGCCGGGATGCCGCCGAAGCGGCTGCCGATGGTCTCCGCATGCAGCCCCAGGGCCCAGGAGGCCGCCGTGGCCACCACGATGCCCACCATGGGCGCCGGGATGCGCGGTATGAAGCGTCGCACCAGGATCATCGAGATCAGGGTCGCCGCGCCCAGGGCCAGGGTCGGGCGGTCCCAGGTGGGCAGCGCCAGCAGGCAGGCCTGCATCCGCGCCGTGAACTCCGCCGGGAGCTGCGCGATGGACAGGCCCAGGAAATCCTTGAGCTGCGAGGTGAAGATCAGCACGCCGATGCCCGCCGTGAAGCCGGTGGTCACGGGGTAGGGGATGTATTGCAACAGCCGCCCGCAGCCCAGCAGGCCCAGCAGGACCAGGATCGCCCCGGCCAGCAGCGCGGCCAGGACCAGGCCCTCGTAGCCGTGGCGGGCGATGATTCCGGCGATGATCACCACGAAGGCGCCCGTGGGCCCGCCGATCTGGAAGCGGGAGCCGCCCAGCAGCGCGACGATGACGCCGGCCACGATGGCCGTGAACAGGCCGCGCTCGGGCGAGGTGCCGGAGGCGATGGCGAAGGCCATGGACAGGGGCAGGGCGACCACGCCGACCGTCAGGCCGGAGAGCAGGTCGCGTTGCAGGCTGCGCGGCGAATAGCCGCGACCAAGGACCTTCACGCTGGCCGGAGCGTGGGCGCGAAGGCGTGACAAGGCGGAAGACAGCACCGGATTGACTCCTGGACGATGGTGTCTCCGTGGGGCACAGGCGGTGGTCGGCTGGGGGAACCTAGTCGGGCCAGGGTCTGGAGGCTCGCGCGGAAGAAGTGGGGACGCGATGGTTATGCCTGTTCCCGGGCGGCGTCAAGAGACGATTCGGTGCCGGGCGCGACGAGCCCCCGCCGGGGCGGGGGCTCGCTGCGGGCCGCGCCCCGGCTACTGGATGGGGATGGTGCGCACGGGCGCCTGGGCCGCCTTGGTACGCGGCAGGGTCACGCGGAGCACGCCGCCACGGTATGTGGCGCGGATGCCCTCGGGGTCGGCGTCGGCCGGGACGCTCAGCACGCGCTGGAAGGAGCCGTAGCTGCGCTCCATGCGGTACCAGCCCTTGTCCCGGGACTCGGCCTCCCGGCGCTTTTCCCCGCGCAGGATCAGGGCATCGCCGCGCAGCTCCACGGAGATGTCCTTCTCGTCCAGGCCCGGCAGCTCGGCGCTGACCACGTATTCCTTCTCGCTCCCGGCGATGTCCACCCGGGGCTTGAGCAGCCCGCCCGGGGCCTGCGCCCCCTCGCCGCCCGCCCCGAAGCCGCGCCACAGGCCCTCGAACAGCCGGTCGATCTCGTCGTGCAGCGCGCCCAGGGCATGGGCGGGCGCCTCGGCCTGCCCTCCGCGATGCACGGGCAGGGCGCCCGGCCGTTCCTCTTCCTTCTTGAACCAGTTCCAGGGATTCAGCTTGGCGAAATCCATAACGTCCTCCATGGTGTTTGAGGTTTTTAGTGTCATTATCCCGGTTGGTTGAAGGATAAATAAACAGCCCGGGCGCGCAGTCAAGAGGGGCCGGAACCCAGGGCGCCGCACAGGGCGAGGCGCTGCGCCCTTTACCAATCTTAACTTGAACGGCGGGCCGCTCCGGGCGCAGGCTTGGGGCGAGGGGTGAGGGATGAAACGCGGCGGCCTCCCCGGGCCGCCACGCGGAGCAACCCGAACCAAGGAGACCGACGATGCACGCGACGCATGGACGCCTCGGCCTGTGGGCCGCGGCG
>CAYUIN010000363.1:0-3599 GCA_964444695.1 uncultured Desulfocurvus sp. | reverse complement strand
ATGGCCGGACCGCGACGCCGTGGTCTACGTGGACCGTGATTTCCGCCTCACCTGGAGCCAGTTCGACGACCTCGTGGACCGCTTCGCCAAGGGCCTGATGGCCCTGGGCGTGGAAAAGGGCGAGAAGGTCGCCGTGTGGTCCACCAACGTGCCGTACTGGGTGGCCCTGCAATTCGCCACCGCGCGCATCGGCGCCGTGCTGCTCACGGTGAACACCAGCTACAAGATCAGCGAGCTGGAATACCTGCTCAGGCAGTCCGAGTGCGAAAACATCTTCATCATGGACGGGTTCTACGACACGGACTACGTCCTGACCCTGCACGAGCTGGTGCCCGAGCTGCGCGACCAGCCGCGCGGAGAACTGAAAAGCGAGAAGTTCCCGCACCTGAAGCGAGTCGCCTTCCTCGGCCCGCAGAAGCACCGGGGCATGTACTCGGTGCCGGAGATCCTGGCCCTGGGCAAGGCCGTGTCCGACGAGGACTACGCCGCGCGCCAGGCGGACCTGCACCCCGACGACGTGGTCAACATGCAGTACACCTCGGGCACCACCGGGTTCCCCAAGGGCGTGATGCTGAGCCACAAGTCCATCGGCAACAACGGCTTCTGGATCGGCGAGAACCAGGGCTTCACCGAAATGGACCGGGTCTGCCTGCCGGTGCCGCTGTTCCACTGCTTCGGCTGCGTGCTGGGCGTGCTGGCCGCCGTCAGCCACGGCACGGCCATGGTCATCCTGGAGAAGTTCGACCCGGTGCTGGTGATGCAGAGCGTGGAGCGCGAGCGCTGCACCGCGCTGTACGGCGTGCCGACGATGTTCATCGCCGTGCTGCAGCACCCGCTGTTCCCCAAGTTCGACTTCTCCTCCCTGCGCACGGGCATCATGGCCGGGTCGCCCTGTCCGGTGAAGGTCATGCGCCAGGTCATGGAATCCATGTACATGAAGGACATCACCATCTGCTACGGGCTCACCGAGTCCAGCCCGGTGATGACCCAGACCCGCATGGACGACGACATCCGCCGCCGCACGGAATCCGTGGGCCGGGCCATGCCCGGGGTGGAGGTGCTGATCAAGGACCCCGAGACCGGCCAGGTGTGCCCCAGCGGCGTCCAGGGCGAGGTCTGCTGCCGGGGCTACCTGCTGATGCAGGGCTACTACAACAACCCCCAGGCCACGGCCGGGGCCATCGATGCCGAGGGCTGGCTGCATTCCGGCGACCTGGGCGTGATGGACGACGACGGCTACCTGGCCATCACCGGGCGGCTCAAGGACATGATCATCCGCGGCGGCGAGAACATCTACCCGCGCGAGATCGAGGAGTTCCTGTACCACCTGGAGGGCATCAAGGACGTGCAGGTGGCGGGCGTGCCCAGCAGGAAGTACGGCGAGGAGGTCGGGGCCTTCGTGATTCTGGGTGAGGGTGCGGACCTGACCGCCGAGGACGTGCGCGACTACTGCCGGGGCAAGATCGCCTTCCACAAGATTCCGCACTACGTGACCATGGTGGACGGGTACCCCATGACCGCCAGCGGCAAGATCCAGAAATACAAGCTGCGTGAGATGGCCGCCAAGCTCTGGCCGGACGCGTAGCAGCACCGCCGCGCGTGGGGCGCGGCCAGCGCGGGCCCGGGGGTGGGTCCGCCCAAGGAGGGGAACATGGAACAGGCGTACAAGGAAATCGCGCCGCGCCTGGCGGGCCTGCGCGACGCCATGGGCATGAGCGTGCAGGAGATGGCGGACAAGCTGGGGACCGAGGCCGAGAAGGTCGCGGCCTACGAGTCCGGCAACGTGGAGATCCCCGTAAGCTACCTGTTCAAGGTGGCCCAGGAGTGCGGCATCGACCTCACGGTGCTGATCTCCGGCGGGGAGGCGCACCTGCGCCAGTATTCCCTGGTCCGCCAGGGCGAGGGCCTGGCCGTGGAGCGGCGCAAGGACTACGACTACAAGAGCCTGGCCTACCGCTTCACCGGGCGGCGCATGGAGCCGTTCCTGATCCGCGTGCCGCCCAAGGACGCGGACCAGGTCCACACGGCCTCGCACCCGGGCCAGGAATTCATCTACATGCTCCAGGGCAGGCTGGAGATCACCCTGGACGGGCACGCCGAGATCCTGGCGCCCGGGGACAGCCTGTACTTCAACTCCGAAACGCCGCACGGCCTGCGCGCGCTGGACGGGGCCGAGGCGCAGTTCATCGACGTCATTATGTAGGCGCCTGGCCGCGACCGGCGAGGCGCCTGTCTGCCCACGCAGCGGACGACGACGAACAGCGCAACCCCCAACCGTGCGAGTGACGCGATGCGAAAACAGAGTTTCGACAGCTACGAATCCTTCCTCGCGGGCTTCGTCCCCGAGATTCCCGAGAACTACAACTTCGCCTTCGACTACCTGGACAAGGCGGCCGCCGAGGACCCCGGGCGCATCGCCCTGGTCCACGTGGCGCCGGACGGCTACCGCCGCGAGTACGACTTCCGCTGGCTGGCCGGGGCCTCCGCCCGCCTGGCCCACGCCCTGGCCGCGCGCGGCGTGGGCAAGGGCGACCGGCTGATGCTCATCCTCTACCGGCGCATCGAGTTCTGGGTCACCATGCTGGCCCTGCACCGCCTGGGCGCCGTGGCCGTGCCCTCGCCCAACCTGCTGACGGTCAAGGACATCGTCTACCGCGTGCACACCGGCACCGTGAGCGGCATCATCGCCGAGGACTCCGTGGCCGCCACCGTGGACGCCGCCCGCGCCGACTGCCCGGAGCTGACCACCCTGGTCCAGGCCGGTCCGGGCATGCTGCTGCCCGGCTGGGAGCACTTCGACCACATCTGCGCGGGCCAGCCCGCCGAGTTCCCCCGCCCGGAGAACGCCGCCGGAGGGCAGGACCCGTTGATCGTCTTCTTCTCCTCCGGCACCACCGGGCCGCCGAAGATGGTCCAGCACGCCCACACCTACCCGCTGGGCCACTACGTCACCGGCAGCTACTGGCACGACCTGCGCCCCGGCGACGTGCACCTCACCGTGGCCGACACCGGCTGGGGCAAGGCCGTGTGGGGCAAGATGTACGGCCAGTGGATGGCCGGGGCCGCCGTGTTCGTGTACGACTTCCGGGGCAAGTTCACCCCGGCGGACCTGCTGGGCGTCATGGCCCGCGAGAAGGTGACCACCTTCTGCGCCCCGCCCACGGTGTACCGCTTCCTGATCCGCGAGGACCTGTCCAAGTTCGACCTCTCGCGCCTGCGCCACTGCACCACGGCGGGCGAGCTGCTGAACACCAGCGTGTTCGAGGACTGGAAACGCCTGACCGGCCTGCCCATCTACGAGGGCTACGGCCAGACCGAGACCACCCTGCAGATCGCCACCTTCCCGTTCATGGAGCCCAAGCCCGGGTCCATCGGCAAGCCCACTCCGGGCTGGGACGTGGCCCTCGTGGACGGCCAGGGCCGCGAATGCGGGCCCGGCGAGGAGGGCGAGATCTGCATCCGCCTGGGCGATGCGCCCGTGCTGGGGCTGTTCAGCGAATACCTGGACGAGCCGGAGAAGACCAAGAACGCCATGGAGGGCGGCTTCTACCACACCGGCGACAAGGCCTGGCGCGACGAGGACGGGTACTACTGGTTCC
>CAYUIN010000362.1:0-3606 GCA_964444695.1 uncultured Desulfocurvus sp. | reverse complement strand
GTGGCCAACGTCACCGGCGACGGCCGCGTGCGCGACATCCGCCGGGCCCACGGCGCGGCGCTGAACCTCGTGCAGTGCTCCGGCGCCACCATGGACCTCGCCAAGATGATCAAGGACGAATACGGCAAGCCCTTCCTGCGCGTGTCCTGGCTGGGCATCGAGGACATGGCCGACTCGCTGTACGCCGTGGCCGAACATTTCAAGGACATCGACCCGCAGATCGTCTCCCGCACCCGGACCCTGGTGCGCGAGGAGCTTCAGGAGCTGTTCCCCAAGCTCCAGGAGATGCGCCGCGACCTCGAAGGCAAGAAGGTCGCCATCTACGTCGGCGGCGCCTTCAAGGCCTTCTCGCTGATCAAGGCCTTCAGGCACCTGGGCATGCAGGTCGTGGTCGTCGGCTCCCAGACGGGTACCCGCGAGGACTACGAGGAACTGGCCACCATCACCGATCCCGGGACGATCATCGTCGACGACTCCAATCCCCTGGAGCTGTCCCAGTTCATCAAGGAAAAGGACGTGGACGTGTTCGTGGGCGGCGTCAAGGAACGCCCCATCGCCTTCAAGCTGGGCGTCGGATTCTGCGACCACAACCACGAGCGCAAGGAAGCCCTGGAAGGATTCGTGGGCATGTACAATTTTGCGCGCGAAGTCCACGCCTCGGCCATGAGCCCGGTGTGGAACTTCGTGCCCAGAAGGCGCGGCGGGTCGGCAAAGGCGACGACACGGCGACTGACGACTGGCGACCTGGATGACGGCTCGGCCCGCCGCGCCGCACTGGAAGGAGAAGCGTGATGAAGGATTCCCCCTACGTCTCCACGACCAACGCCTGCAAGCTCTGCACGCCGCTGGGCGCCTCTCTGGCCTTCAAGGGCCTGGCGGGCTGCGTGCCCTTCCTGCACGGCTCCCAGGGCTGCGCCACCTACATGCGGCGCTACGTCATCAGCCACTTCCGCGAGCCCGTGGACATCGCCTCCTCCGCCCTGGGCGAGAAGAACGCCGTCTACGGCGGAGGGCCCAACCTCAAGAAGGGCCTGATCAACGTCATGCGCAAGTACTCGCCCGAGGTCATCGGCGTGGCCACCACCTGCCTGACCGAGACCATCGGCGACGACGTGCCCATGATCCTCAACGAGTTCCACCAGGAATTCTCCGACCTGCCGCTGCCCGCCGTGGTCCACGTGGCCACCCCGAGCTACGCGGGCACGCACATGGAAGGCTTCCACGGCGCCGTGCGGGCCATCGTCGAGCAGCTGGCCGCGACCAGCCCGCCCGAGTCCAACACCGTGAACGTGATGCCCGGCTTCGTCTCCGCCGCCGACCTGCGGCACGTGGCCGAGCTGGTGCGGGCCTTCGGCGCCGAGCCGGTGATCCTGCCCGACTACTCCGACACCTTGGACGGCCCGGCCCTGGAAGACTACGAGACCATCCCCTCCGGCGGCACGCCGCTTGCGGCCGTCCGCTCCATGGGCGGCGCGCGCGGCACCATCGAGTGCGGCCGCGTCCTGTCCACGGCCAAGCACACGGCGGGCACCGCCCTGGCCGAGCGCTGCGGCACGCCGCTGTCCCGCCTGGGCCTGCCCATCGGCCTGCGCGAGACCGACGCCTTCGTGGACGCCCTGGCCGCCGCGACCGGGACCAGGATCCCCCGCGCCGTGGAGCTGGAGCGCGGGCGGCTGGTGGACGCCTACGTGGACGGCCACAAGTACGTCTTCGGCAAGCGCGCCGTGGTCTACGGCGAAGAGGACCTGGTCATCGGCCTGACCGCCTTCCTGGCCGAGATCGGCGTGCGCCCCGTGCTCTGCGCCACAGGGTCCAAGGGCCACGAGTTCGAGCGCGCCATCCGCGAGGTCTGCGACGGGCTGATGCCCGAGATGCCCCAGGTGCGCACCGGCGCCGACTTCTGGGAGATCGAGTCCGAGGCCGAGACCCTGGCCCCCGACGTCCTCGTCGGCCACTCCAAGGGCTACCGCGCCGGGCTGCGCATGAACGTCCCTCTCCTGCGCGTCGGTTTCCCCATCCACGACCGCTTCGGCGGGCAACGCCTGCACCACCTCGGCTACCGGGGCGCCCAGGAACTTTTCGACCGCATCGTGAACCTGTTCATCGAACGCAAGCAGACCGGCTCCGACATCGGGTACGGCTACATCTAGGAGGCCCGCTATGACCGACATCACGACCACCGGCTCCCCGCGCAACAAGACCATGCACCCCTGCTTCAACGTCAAGGTCAAGGGCGAATGCGGCCGCGTGCACCTGCCCGTGGCGCCCAAGTGCAACGTGCTGTGCAACTTCTGCAACCGCAAGTACGACTGCGTGAACGAGTCCCGCCCCGGCGTGACCTCCGCCGTGCTCGGCCCGGCACAGGCCGCGCGCTACATGGAGCAGGTCCTGGAAAAGGAGCCGCGCATCACCGTGGCGGGCATCGCCGGGCCCGGCGACCCGTTCGCCAACGCCTCCGAGACCCTGGAGACCATGCGCCTGATCCGCGAGCGCTTCCCGCAGCTTCTGTTCTGCGTGTCCACCAACGGCCTGAACCTGCCGCCGTACCTGGACGACGTGGCCGAGCTGGGCGTGACCCACATGACCGTGACCGTCAACGCCGTGGACCCCGTGATCGGCGGCAAGGTCTACAAGTGGATCCGCGACGGCAAGGTCGTCTACCGGGGCCTGGAGGCGGGCAAGCTGATCCTCTCGCGCCAGACCCAGGCCATCAAGGGCCTCAAGGCGCGCGGCATCACCGTCAAGGTCAACACCATCGTCCTGCCCGGCGTGAACGACCACCACGTCGAGGAGATCGCCAAGTACATGAAGGACCTGGGCGTGGACCTGCACAACCTGATCCCGCTGCACCCGAACCCGGGCACCGAGTTCGGGCACCTGCCCGAGCCCACCAAGGCCGAGATCAACGCCCTGCGCAAGGCCGCCGGGCAGCACGTGCCGCAGATGACCCATTGCAGGCGCTGCCGCGCCGACGCCGTGGGCCTGCTGGACGACGACCGCTCCGGCGAGATGTCCGGCTGCCTGTCCGCCTGCTCCAAGCTGGAACTGCCCGTGGCCGAGGCCCGGCCCTTCGTGGCCGTGGCCACCCGCGAGGGCATGCTCGTGAACCAGCACCTCGGCGAGGCCCGCGAATTCCAGATCTGGGGCCTGCGCGACGGCCAGCCCGTGCTCATCGAAGAGCGCCAGGCCCCGCCCGCCGGGTGCGGCCCCAAGCGCTGGGAGGCCCTGTCCGCCACCCTGCGCGACTGCCGCTCCGTGCTCTGCGCCGCGGCGGGCGAAACCCCGACCATGCTGCTCGGCGAATACGGCCTGCGCGTCGAGGTCTGCTCCGGCTTCATCTCCGACGTCCTGGCCGCCTGCTTCGGCACCGGCGACCTGGCCGCCTTCAAGGCCCGCAAGGCCGGTGTGAGCTGCGGCGGCTGCCGGGGCGGCGGCGGCGGAGAGGGCTGCGGCTGATGCCCCGGCGCGGCCACGGCCGCGACGCCCGGCACCCGGGGCGCGACACGCGCCCCGGGGGTGCCCGGGGTCGGGACGGCCGGGACGGCCGGGGGAGTGGGGGGGGGGGGGGGGGGGGGGGGGGGGGGGGGGGGGGGGGGGGGGGGGGGG
>CAYUIN010000361.1:0-3609 GCA_964444695.1 uncultured Desulfocurvus sp. | reverse complement strand
TTCCCACGATAGCGTCAATGGATTGTATGCGCAAGCGATCCGCGCCCGCGGCGGCGCGGGCCGGGCGGCGCCACGGGCCGCGCCTCAGCCCGTCGTCAACGGGCGGTAGTTGCCGGGCCAGAAGGCCTGGTCCAGCGGCGTGTCCATGATCCCGTCCAGCTTGACCTTGTCCAGGGAGTTCAGCACCAGGTACAGGAACTCGCGGCCGCGCACCATGCCCAGCCCGCCCCCGGCGCAGGAGACCTCGTCGAACCGCCGCACCGCGTCCACGCGCACGCCCACCCCCGCGAAGCACAGCGGCACCGGCTCGCCGGAATGCACCAGCGCCCCGCTGGACGGGGTGCTGTGGTCCGAGGTCAGGGCCACCAGCACCGAGGGATCGTCCAGCAGCGGCCCGACGTGCTCGCCGATGGCCGCGTCCAGCGCCTCGATGACCTCCAGCTTGCGCCGGGGGTCCTTGAGGTGGGCCACCGCGTCCGGGGCCTTGCTGTGGACGTGGATGAAATCGCATTCGCCCAGCGCCTCGCGCGCCATGCCCAGCCTGCGGGCGTAGTCCGCGCCGGGGTCGCCCGTGTCCTGGTCGCGCAGCGCCGCCAGGCCCAGATACGCCGCCAGGCCCATGTACACCGTCTCCGAGGCGATGGTCAGCCCGCGCAGGCCGTAGCGCTCCGCAAAGGGCTGCACCATCCTGCGCCGCCCGGCCCGCTGGGTCACGATGCCGTTGATCGGCTCCTGGCCCCGGGCCCGGCGCTCGGCGTTCAGCGGGTGCGCGTCCAGCGTCCGCCAGGCCCACAGCAGGTAGGACCGAAGCACCCGCGCCGTGCGGATGGCCGGGGCCTCGTTCTCGTACTCCCGCCAGGGCAGGACCTCGCTCACCGGCGCCCCGTCGCGCATGGTGTTGGTGTCCGTCACGTAGCGCGAGACGTCCCCGCGCAGCCGGAGCACGCCGAACAGGCCCTTCTCGCGCAAAAAACGCACCTCCACCCCGTCCGCCTCCCAGCGCGACACGGCGTCGATGAGCACGGCGGCCTCCGCCTCCGGCACCCCGCGCAGGATGTCCCGCTCCTGCCACAGCACCCCGTCGCGCTCGGATAACGAACACAGGTGCGCCAGCAGCGCCACGTCCCGCGTGCCCAGCTCCATCCCCGCGCCCAGCGCCTCCAGCGCGCCGCGCCCCGGGAACTCCTCCAGCCGGTAGCCGAACAGCGTGAAATGCGCGTTCTCGCTGGGCAGGGCCAGGCCCGGGCGCGAGGCGTGGAACTGCCCGTTGATCCCGGCGGCGGCGATGCGGTCCATATGCGGCGTGCGGGCCGCCTGCAACGGCGTCAGGCCGCCCAGCTCCGGCTGGGCGCGGTCGCCCAGGCCGTCCAGCAACATCAACAGGCACTTCTCGGGCATGGCTCCTCCAAGGGTCCGTCCCCCGGGCCGCGCACCACGCGCGCCCCCGGTCCGATCACCCTACCCGCTTGCCCGACGATTTGCACCCCCGCAGCCCGCCCGACACGCAATCGCCGCAGCCCCGCTCCCGCACCGCCGCCGCCCGCCCCGCCCTTTGCCAGCACCGCCGCTTTGCGCTATCACCACAGCCGACCCCGAGCCCGCAACCCCGCACCCGGAGACCCGCCATGGACCTGTCCTTCTGGGACGACCTGGGCGACGACCAGCGTCGCAAGTACCTGGAATTCCTGCTCTGGCACTACCGCGTGGTGGACGCCTTCTGGTTCATCCGCTGCGAGGAGCGCTTCGGTCAGGCCACGGCCGAAGAACTCAACGAACACGTCTGGGGCAAATGCGGCGAGCTGGGCGCCCGGCGCATCAAGGAACTCTTCGACACCGGCGACGGCCTGTCCGGCTTCGCCGCCGCCCTGCGCCTGTTCCCCTGGTGCGTCATCGTCGGCTATCCCATCGAAGAGCGCCCCGGCGAAATCACCATCCAGGTGGACCACTGCCCCGCACAGGAAGGCCGCCTGCGCCACGGCAAGGGTGAATATTCCTGCAAAGCCATGCACATGGCGGAATTCTCCGAGTTCGCCAGGGCCGTGGACCCGCGCATCCGGGTCCAGTGTCTGTTCGCCCCGCCGGACCCGCACCCCGCCGGAACCTTTTGCAAGTGGCGCTTCACTCTGGTATCCGAGGCCAACGCCAAGCACAGCGAGGAACTGCCATGATCGTCACCAGCCCCACCTTCGCCGAAGGCGGCGCCATCCCCATCCAATACACCGGCGACAGCTCCGACTTCGCACCGGCCCTGGAATGGTCCGGCGCCCCGGAGGCCACGGCCGCCTTCGCCATGACCTGCGAAGACCCCGACGCCCCCGGCGGCACCTGGATCCACTGGGTCGTCTACAACATCCCCGGCGCGGCCTACATGCTGGCCCCCAAGCTCCCGCGCATGGCCGAACACCCGTCCGGACTGCGCCAGGGCCTGAACAGCTGGGGCCGCCTGGGCTACAACGGCCCCTGCCCGCCCAGCGGCACGCACCGCTACATCTTCACCGTCCACGCCCTGGACACCGTCCTGGACCTGGCCCCCGAAGCCACCTTCGACCAGCTCCAGGCCGCCATGCAGGGCCATATCCTGGACAGCGGGCGGACCACCGGCGTCTACGGACGCTGAGCCCCGCCCCCCGACCCGGACCCGCAAAACGCCCCGCCAGGGGCGTTTTCCTTTTCCCGCCGCCCGCCCCGGATGCACCCGCCCCCCAAACATGCTACAATGGCCCACCAACTTTCCAGGAGGAGCCATGCAGCCCACCATCCGCCTCTTCGCCGCCCTGGCCCTGGCCGTCGCCCTGGCCGCCTGCGCCGCCGCGCCCCGCGCCCTGGCCCCAGTGCCCGAAACGCTGCCCGCCGACCCGGCCGACTACCCCGCGGACGCCGCCTTCGCCGCACACGCCCTGCTGGCCCGCATCCAACACCAGCCCACGCCCCACGCCGCCTTCTCCACCCAGGCCGCCGCCGCCCTGGACGACCGCGACTTCCACTTCCCCG
Organism: uncultured Desulfocurvus sp.; assembly: GCA_964444695.1. GTDB lineage: Bacteria > Desulfobacterota > Desulfovibrionia > Desulfovibrionales > Desulfovibrionaceae > Desulfocurvus. The sequence goes on along the minus strand of CAYUIN010000361.1, from coordinate 618 downwards.
GCTTCTCCCTGGCCGCGCACCGCCTGCTGCGCTACGAGGCCGACGCCCCCACCAGCCGCCAGACCACCGGCAGCCTCGTCCTGCAAGACCGATACGGCCGCATCGGCGCCCTGCTCTACTCCACCCGCTACCACCTGGGTGGCAAGACCCTGACCCTCGACGACGCGGGCGCCGCCCCGGCCTACCGCAACACCGTCTCCGTGCGCGCCGTCCTCGTCCCCAAGGCCGCCCTGCCGCCCCTGGCCGAAACCTGGGAACAGACCTTCCAGACCCTCAGCGCCCTGGACGCCATGCCCCCCGAAGGACTGACCTCCCCCCACCTGCTGGGCACCCACGCCCTGGTCCTGTTCGTCATGGAACGCATGCACCCGGACACCGACCTCAACTTCAACCTGCCCATCCCCAACGTCACCTTCGCCCTGCCCCCCATCACCCTCACCACAAACGACTACCACGACTACGACGGCTGGCGCGTCGCCATCATCAACACCTCCCCCGGCCTCAGCGCCGGCCTCGCCCCCTGACGGGCGGACCAACGAAGCGCGGCGGCGGACGCCAAGGGACGGTGAGTGCCTCCGGCGGTTGGGCTCCGCCCAAACCCACCAGGACTCTGTCCTG
>CAYUIN010000360.1:0-3613 GCA_964444695.1 uncultured Desulfocurvus sp. | reverse complement strand
CCAGGGCGCAGAGGGCTTCGCCCAGGGCCTGGAGTTCGTGCATTTCGCGTTTGAGTTGGGACTTGCTTTTGCGGTCGGGTCGGTCGTCTTCCCAGTCCAGTTCTTCGTAGGGGATCATGCGTCGTCCTTTGCGCGGGGCATGATGAAGGTGCAGTGGTCGGGCCCGCAGTCCAGTCCGCAGCCGTAGGCCTGCATGGACAGGCGCAGGTAGGCGTGCAGGGTCCCGGCCAGGGCGGCTTCGGCGCCGGGCGCGGCGATCTGGACGCGCACCTGGTCCTGGTCCTGGGAGATGCGGACGGCGGCGCCGGGGGCGCCGTGCTCGGCCAGGGCTTCGAGGGCGGTTTCCATGAGGTCCGCCAGGACTTCGCCGTCCATCTGGGCCTCGGGGGCGGGGACGGCGTGTTCGAAGTGCAGGTCGAAGCCCTGGAAGCGGGGCAGGGGGGCCAGTTCGCGCAGCAGTTCGGCCGCGACGTGGTTGATCTCCACGGCGCCCGCGTGGTCGGCGAAGCGGAAGCCGTGCAGCGCGCAGAGAAAGTCGCCCAGCCTGCGCCGCGCGCGGCGCACGAGGCGTCCGCCGCCGGGGTCGCCGTCCAGGAGGCGGTCCAGGGCGTGGGCCATGGACGCGGCGGTGGCGTGCAGGGTCTGGGAGGACGGGTCGGTGCAGTATCGGCGCTGGAAGTCCCTGTCGGGTTCTTGGGGCAGCGCGTCGGCCAGGTCCGGGCTGTGGTCGATGCCCGCCTCGTGCAGCAGGGTGGAGCAGGCGCGCAGCAGGGCGGGCGGGAAGCCCTTGCCTTCGCCCGTGTGGAACGAGGCGCCGCCGTCCAGCCCCTGGAGCATGTCGCCCAGGATGCGGCGGGCTTCGGGCAGGGTCAGGGCGCGGCCGTGACCGGGGTACACGGCGGAGATATTGGCGTGGTCCAGCAGCCAGAGGATCTTGTGCAGCGAGGCGCGCAGCTGGTCCGCGTCCCAGCCGGGGAACCGGATCAGGCCGGGCCCGGCGGCGAAGGGCAGGTCTCCGGCGAACAGGGCGCCGCCCACGCGGAAGCAGAGGCTGTCCGGGCTGTGGCCGGGGGTGTGGTAGACCTGCAGGGCGTTGCGCGGGGCGATGGGGATGGACAGGGAGCGCAGTCCGCCGCCCTGGGTGCGCATTTCGCGGGACACGCCCGAGGGCCCGGACCCGGCGAACAGCGGGTGCGCGTCGGGCATTTCGGGGAAGTCCAGGGCGGTGAGGGTGGCCAGGGTCAGTTCCGGGTCGCGCAGTTTCAGGGCGCGGGCGCCCTCGCTGTGGCAGATGACGGTGGCTTCCGGCAGGGCGGCGCGGACGATGGGCCCGGCCGCGGCGCAGTGGTCCAGGTGGCAGTGCGTGAGGCACACGGCGGCCTGACGCGGCTGGTCGCGCAGCAGCGCGGCGGCGATGTCGGCCGTGGTGCGGGCGTCGGCGGCGTCGGAGCCGGGATCGATGACCAGGACGTAATCCGGGGTCTGCAAGAGGTAGGTGTTGCAGTGCAGGACGCCGGGGCGCCGCTGGAAGGCCAGCATGGCCGTGTCCAGCGCGCCGGGGACGATGTCCCAGGCCGGGGTCTGGTCGGGGGTGGAACGGGCGAAGAGCAAATGGCCTCCCGGGGGCGGGACAAGCCCCCTGGACGCCGGATACCCGAGAACCGGGGCGCCGTCCAGGGGGCCGGGAGGTTGTCCCGCGAATACCGGCTCAGCCCAGGGTCACGTCCGCCGCCAGCACGCCGCGCATGGGCTCGCCGTCGGGGCCGAAGGGCATGGACACGGTGATGCACCGCTCGCCCGAGGCCTGGGAGAGGTAGACGTCGGAGATGTACAGCCCCTGCATTTCCACGGCGCCGGTGAACCAGGGCCGGGAGTCCCAGTTGCGGCCCCGGGCCTTCTGGTCGTCGGCGGTCTCGCGCCCGGGGCGGGGCACGTTGGCGATGGGCTGGATGCCGCGCGCGTCCGTAAGGTAGAGGAGTTCCAGGAAATCGTGCTTGCGGATGGCGTCGCGCAGGGCCTTTTCCTGCCTGTCGGGCTGCATGGAGAGCACGGCCTCGGAGGCGGCGAGGCCGGAGATGGCCTCCTGGACCTTGCCGCTGCCCATGAGCTCGAACACGCCGTTCAGGCCGTCGAGTTCGTGGACCTGTTCCAGCAGGCTGCCCAGGGCCTGGTCGGAGCGGCCCATTTCCTCCACGGTGCGGCGCGAGATGTCCTCCACCTGGGTCACGGCGCGGGTGACCTGTTCGCTGGCGGCGGACTGCTCAGTGGCGGCGGCGGCGATGGACTGGATCTGCCCGGAGTTCTCCCCGGCCAGGGTCACGATCTCGCCCAGCAGTTCGCCGGAGCGGCGGGCGACGCCCGTGGCGTGTTCCACCAGTGTCGCGGCGTCCTGCATGCCTTCGCGGGTGCTGGCCACGCCCTTCTGGATGGCCTCGATCTGGTGGCCCACGTCGCGGGTGGCGTTCATGGTCTTTTCGGCCAGCTTGCGGACCTCGTCCGCGACCACGGCGAAGCCGCGCCCGGCGTCGCCCGCGCGGGCGGCCTCGATGGCGGCGTTGAGCGCCAGCAGGTTGGTCTGGTCGGCGATGTCGGCGATGACGGTCATGATCTGGCCGATGCCTTCGGCCTGCTGGCCCAGGCCCTGGACGATGGTGCCCAGCGCGGCGGTGCGGTCGTTGACGGCCTGGATGGCGGAGACGGTCTCCTCCACGGCCCCGGCGCCGGACTTGGCGTGTTCCATGGCGCGCTGCGCGGCGGTGGCGGCGGCCTCCGCGCCCTGGGCCACCTGGGCCACGGAGGCGTTCATCTGTTCCATGGCGGTGGCGGTCTCGGCGGTCAGGCGGCGCTGTTCGTCGGCCCCGCGCGAGGCGTTTTTGGCGGCGCCGGAGAGGTCGTCGGAGGCCTTGTGGATGTCCGCGATGGCGGCGCCCAGGGTCCCGGCGGCGCTCTTCAGGCTCTGGCAGCGGGAGGTCTCCGCGCGGCGGGCGGCCTCCTTGCGCAGGGCCTTCTGGGCCTGGATTTCGCCCTGCAACTCGCGCACGAGCCCGGCCTGGGCCTCGGCGTCCCGGCGCAGGGTGGTAATGCTGACAATAATGTCATTAATGGTTTCCTCGCCTTTAGCGGAAATGTCACATCCTCCGCTCTTCGCGGACTTGGCGCAGGCGGCGGCCACGGCCTTGTCCAGGGCCGTGCCCAGGCGCCGGTCGCGGCGCGAGAGGGTCAGCGCGGCCAGGGCGGCTCCGGCGCAGGCCAGGACCAGGGTCAACGCGGCCAGGGTGACGACCCAGGCGCGGTGCGAGGCGACGGATTGTGACATATTTGTGAATTCTGCGCTGGCGGCGACGCCGGTGGCCGCGAGGTCCGGGCCGCTGGCGGCGAGGACGAGAAGGGCCGCGGAGCAAAGCAGGGCGGGCAGAAACAGGAGCGATTCGATGCGGGTCATGGGGCGAGCCTCCGGGGGGAAGATGAGTCGATGGAGCTGATAGAGCAAAAAGGGGGCCAGCCGAACGCGGGATTCGCGCCCGCAGCGGTTTTGCGCGCATCTTCCCGCGCCCGGGGCCTGGGGCGCGGGGTGCGGGGCGGCGGGCGGCCTCCCGCGCCGGGCGGTACCGCC
>CAYUIN010000359.1:0-3614 GCA_964444695.1 uncultured Desulfocurvus sp. | reverse complement strand
GCCCTTCGGCCGGGGCGGACGCGGGCTGTGGCGCGGCGCGGCGCAGGAGCTTCGCGGCCCCGCAGGCGCCTGGACCTGGAGCTGGGACCACCGCGACGGGGCGCCCGACGAGCGCGCCGCGCGCGAGGTCCTGCAACTGGCCGGGGCGCCCGGCGCCGCCTGGTGCGACTACGGCTACTCCGGCTGGGCGGAGACCGCCCCGGGCCGCTTCCTGTGCGCCTACCACCACGCCACCGGCGACGAACCGGGCTACGCCCCCGGCAGCCACTCCCATATCCGCACCACCCGCTTCGACGAGACGGACTTCCTCCCGCCCGGGCCCTAGGCGAGGCCGGGCCGGACGCACACCCGGCCGCAGATATTTCCCCCGGCGGCCGGATTGCTGTTGCCTCCAACGCCCGCCGTCGGCTACCGTGGCTCTGAACCTCCAACGCAACGATCCCAGATCCGGGAACCGATCCGCTCGCGAGACGACGATGCACCTGCTGCTCGAAAGCATCCTCTGCGCCACCCTGGCCGCCATCCTGATCCTGCTGCTGCGCGCGGGGCGCAGCAAGGCGGTCTCCACCCTGCCCGGCTGGCGGTCCATCCTCTGCGGCTTCGCCCTGCTGCTCTTCGGCAGCGCCATGGACATCACGGACAACTTTCCCGAGCTCGAACACCTCGTCATCTTCGGCCCGACCCGCACGCAGATGGTCGTGGAGGAGGTCGTCGGCTACCTCGCCGGGTTCATCCTGCTCGGCCTGGGTCTGGCCCAATGGCTGCCCGTGATCGTCAAGGGCCGCGAATACGAGAACGAACTCTTCGCCCTCAAGGAACGCCACCGCATGGTCAGCGACCTGACCACGGACCTGACCTGCGGCGTGCGCGTGGACGACCGGGGCACGCCGTGCATCGAATGGACCACCGGCTCCCTGCATTCCAGCAGCGGCTACTCCCCCGACGACATCCGCACCCCGGAGCAGTGGGCCGAAGTCGTGCACCCCGAGGACCTGGGCCAGTTCCAGGAATTCCTGCACGGCGCCCTGGGCGGCGAACGCAGGAACACCGAACTGCGCGTGCGGACCCGCGACGGCCGGACCCTGTGGGTGGCGCTCAGCGTCTTCCCCGAACACGACGCGGACACGGGACGGCCGACGCGCCTGCTCGGCGCCGTGCGCGACATCACCGCCCGCAAGCTGGCCGAGGAGCAGACCCGCCTCTCCCTGGAGGAAAACCGGGTCCTGCTCCAGGAGCTCAACCACCGGGTCAAGAACAACCTGCAAATCATCACCGGGCTCATCGAGATGGCCAAGTCGCGCATCAAGGACCCGGAAATCCGCGCCATCTGCCAGGAAATCCACGCCAAGATCGGCAGCATCTCCCTGGTCCACACCCAGCTCTCGCGCGAGGGCGGCGTCGGGCGCATCGATTTCGGGACCTACGCCCGCGTCCTGGCCGCCCAGGTGGCGGAAATGTACGGCCGCCGCGACGTGGAGGTCGGCTTCGACATCGACGCGGTAGTGCTCAACCTGGACCGCGCCGTGCCCTGCGGCCTGGCCCTCAACGAGCTGCTGACCAACGCCTTCAAGCACGCCACCGGCCAGGGCGGCCGGGTGGACGTGGGCGTGCGCGGCGAGGACGGCGGGCTGGTCATCACCGTGGCCGACAACGGCCCCGGCATGCCCGCCCAACAGGACTTCGCGGGCGGCAACCACCTGGGCCTGAAACTTTTGGGCAACATCGTCACCCTGCAACTGCGCGGAACCATCGAATTTTCCCAGGGACCGGGGACCGTGGCCACCCTGCGCGTGCCCCCGGCCTGAAAAAACAGCACCCAAAACCCTTGCCCCGCGCCGCCGCCCCTGGCATAGTGCCGCCTCCGGCCGGTCCATCGGCCGTCGACTTCCGGGACTGAGGTCTTACACTCCCTACGATGCGCCCCGTCATCTTCCTGGCCGCCCTGGCCGCCTTCCTGCTCGTTCCCGCCACGTCGGCCCTTGCCTGGGGGCCGGGCGTGCACATGGCCGTGGGCAACTGGCTGCTGGCCAACCTGGACTGCGTGGCCCCCGCCGTGGGCAAGCTCATGGCCCTGCACCCCGGCGCCTTCCTCTACGGCAGCCTCGCCGCGGACATCTTCATCGGCAAGGGCTCCACCTTCCGACCCGGACACAGCCACAACTGGTCCACCGGCCTGTCCCTGCTGGCCGGGGCCGACAGCGACCGCACCAAGGCCTACGCCTACGGCTACCTCTCGCACCTCGCCGCCGACACCGTGGCCCACAACCACTACGTCCCGGCCATGATGAGCGCCCTGCCCGGCGGCGGGAAGCTCGGCCACGTATACGTGGAAATGCAGGCCGACGCCCTGGTCCGCTGGGACAGCCGCCAGGCCTTCCTGCTCTTCGACCGCCCCCAGGGCGACACCGACGGCGTACTCCTGGACACCGTTCGCCACCGCCGCTGGCCCTTCCTGCTCAAGAAGCAGATGATGAAGAGCCACCTCTCCCTGTGCGGCCACCGCCGCTGGGCCCAGTCCCTGTCCGTGGCCGACCGCATGTACAGCCTGGGGCACAAGGACTTCTTCCGCTCCATGTTCACCCTGACCCTGGACGCCGTGGGCGACTTCCTGGCCGACCCGGGCGGCTCGCGCGTCATGGAGCTGGACCCCATCGGCAGCCGCCCCCTGGGCAAGGCCCGGCACATGCCCCGCCAGGGCTGCAAGACCTGCCGCTCCGACGTCCCGCCCTGCTCCCTGTTCCCCCTGCCGCCGCAGCTCAAGGCCCTGGCGCCCCGACACTGCCAATGCGGCAGCGGCGAAATGCCCCTGCGCCGCGCCAGCTAGGCCCGCTCCGCCCCGCTCCAGTTGACAAGCCGCCCCGCCCCGGGCAAAGCTCGACCCCCAGGCCCACCGGCCTGCCCGGCTCCCACGGCCCCGAGGACCAACCCCGGACCACGCCCCGAGCGACCGCCCAGCCCATGAACGCACCGACGCCCGAGACCGGCACCCGGCCCCCGAGCGCCCCCCGCCGCCACGCCAAGGCCGCCCTGCGCTACCTGCGCGCCTCGCCGCTGCCGCACCTCACCGCCCTGACCAGCGCACTGGTCTGCGCCCTGCTCGGCGCCGCCGCCCTGGACCACCTGGACCGCAGCAGCCTGCGCGCCGCCGCCCTCTGCGGCACCATCGCCGCAGGCTGGTTCGGCCTGGCCCTCATCGCCCTCCTGGACGGCTTCTCCAGGCACCGCGAATACCGGCGCATCAAGGCCATGCTCCTGCGCCACGGCTGGAACAGCCGCGTCTTCACCCTGGTCGCGGGCTCGCGCTGCCAGCGAGACGCCGCCCTGCAAGCCGCCCACGAGGCCGGACACGGCCCCCGCGCCCGCCGCCTGTTCCGCGCCCTGGGCTACCGCTGGTACCACCTGCTCCCCGACCCCGTCCTGCAAAACCCCCTGGCCTTCTTCAACCCCCGCTTCCTGCGCGGGTCGTTTCTGCCCGGCAAACGCGGCCGAGGGGAAGGGCTCGGGCGGTGATGGGCCGGGCGGGTGCCCCGGGGCGGAGCCGGGCGGACGGTCGGCGTGAGGCTCGTTTGCCTCCGGCGGCTTAAGGGCTTTCGCCCTTAAGAATCCCGAGATGG
>CAYUIN010000358.1:0-3620 GCA_964444695.1 uncultured Desulfocurvus sp. | reverse complement strand
CTGACCAGGCACTACAAGGAGCCCGTCAGCGCCGCCACCAGCTCGTTCACCGAGGGCGCCTCGGTGTTCGGCGGGCAGGCCAACCTGCTCCAGGCCATCGAAAACATCTTCACGGTCTACGAGCCCGAGGTCATCGCCGTGCACACCACGTGCCTGTCCGAGACCATCGGCGACGACCTGAACCAGATCCGCGACAAGGCCCAGAAGGAAGGCAAGATCCCGGCGGGCAAGCACGTCATCGGCGCCCCGACCCCGAGCTACGTCGGCTCCCACGTGACCGGCTTCTCGAACATGGTCAAGAGCATGGTGGCGGGCTTCTCCGAGAAGACCGGCAAGAAGAACGGCAAGGTGAACATCATCCCCGGCTGGGTCGAGCCCTCCGACATGGAAGAGCTCAAGCGCCTGGCCTCCCTGGTGGGCGTTCCGCACATCCTGTTCCCGGATACCTCCGGCGTGCTCAACGGCCCGGCCACCGGCGAATACAAGATGTTCCCCGACGGCGGCACCACCGTGGCCGACCTGAAGTCCACCGGCGACTCCATGGGCACCCTGGCCCTGGGCGAATGGTGCTCCGCCGAGGCCGCCCGCCTGCTCGACTCCCAGTGCAAGGTCCCCTGCAAGGTCCTGGACATGCCCTTCGGCCTGAAGGCCACGGACCGCTTCATCGACGCCCTGCGCACCCTGGCGGGCGTCACCGTGCCCGACGAGGTCGCCCATGAGCGCGGCCAGCTCGTGGACCTGATCTCCGACATGCACCAGTACTTCTACCACAAGAAGGTGGCGCTGGTCGGCGATCCGGATCAGCTCATCGCCATGACCGAGTTCCTGGTGACCCTGGACATGCTGCCCGTGCACATCGTCACCGGCACGCCCGGCAAGGCCTTCGAGCGGCGCATCAAGGAGATCACCAAGGACATGCCCGCCGAGGTCCACGTCAAGGCCGCCGGCGACATGTTCCTGCTCCACCAGTGGATCAAGAACGAGCCCGTCGACCTGATCATGGGCAACTCCTACTGCAAGTACATCGCCCGCGACGAGGACATCCCGCTGGTGCGCTGGGGCTTCCCGATCCTGGACCGGCAGGGGCACCAGTACTTCCCCACCGTCGGCTACAAGGGCGGCCTGCGCCTGCTGGAGAAGATCCTCGGCGTGCTGCTGGATCGCAAGGACCGCGACGATCCCGAACAGGTCTTCGAGCTGGTCCTGTAGGCAAGACGAAAACGACCACACGGCTCCGCACGGGGAGGGCTGCGGCCCTCCCCGGCGGAACAACCCCGAACCCAAGCGAGCGCAAACGGCCATGCAGACCACGGCAACCACGGCGAACCATCCCTGCCTGACTCCGGGCGCCGCTGCGGCATCCGGGCGGGTGCACCTGCCCGTCGCGCCGCGCACCAGCGCGCGCATCCGCTTCGCCTCCGCTGCGGAGACCCCCCAGGCCCTGACCCCCGCCGACGCCGTGGCCTGGCTGGACGCCCAGGTCGCCTCCGGCCGCCCCGTGGACGTCGTGGCCATCACCGGCCCCGGCGACCCGCTCACCGCCCCCGGCCCGACCCTGGAGACCCTGGCCCTGGTGCGCGAGCGCCACCCCGGCGTCGCGCTGTGCCTGACCACCCTGGGCCTGGGCGCCGAGGAGCTGGCGGGCGAGCTGGCGCGCCTGGGCGTGACCCTGGTCACGCTGCTGGTGGACGCCGTGTCCCCGCCCCAGGCCGAGGCGCTGTACGCCTGGATCCGCCCCGGCAAGAAGACCGTGCCCCTGCCCGAGGCCGCGCGCCTGCTCATCGCCGGGCAGGCCCGGGCCCTGGCCGCCCTCAAGGAGGCGGGCATCGCCGTCAAGGTCAACACCACCGTCTACGCGGGCGTCAACGACGGCCACGTGGAGGACGTCGCGGGCGCCATGGCCGCCATGGGCGCCGACGCCATGCAGGTCATGCCCTTTTCCGGCTCCGACGAGGACTGGGCCCACATCCGCCCCGGCGCGGAGCTGATGGAGCGCGTGCGGACCCGCGCGGCCCGGCACCTGCCGCTGATGGACCCCAAGACCGAATGCGGCGCCACGGCCGAACCCTCGCCCGCCGAGGGCGGGGCCCCCGCCCTGCCCAAGCCCAGTGTCGAGCGGCCCAACGTCGCCGTGTGCAGCGCCGGGGGCATGGACGTGGACCTGCACCTGGGCCAGGCCCACCAATTTTTGATCTACGGCGCGCGCGAAGGCCTCGTGCAGCTGCTGGAGGCCCGCCCGGCTCCCGAGCCGGGGACCGGCGCCTCGCGCTGGGAAGCCGCCGCCGCCGTGCTCAGCGACTGTTTCGCCCTGCTGGCCGCCAGCGCGGGCGAAAGCCCCCGGAACATCCTCGGCCGCAACGGCGTGCGCGTGCTGACCTGCGACGGCAGCACCGAGGGCGCCGTGGACGCGCTCTTCGGCGGCGGCAAGAAGAAGGGCCGGGGCAAGGGCAAATAGCCGAGCCGCTCGCGGCGCACCACATCACGACACAAAGGAGACTCCCCATGGCCTTACCCGAACGCATGATCCTCGTCTGTCAGAGCTTCCGCACCGGCGGCGATCCCAAAGGCATCTGCCACAAGCAGACCGACGGCTTCCTCCAGTACATGGAGGAGGAAATCCTGGACCGCGGCCTGGACATCCAGATCGTGGCCACCGGCTGCCTCAAGCAGTGCGAGGCCGGTCCCGTGATGGTCGTGCAGCCCGACAACTGGTGGTTCAAGGGCGTGGACAGCGAGTCCGCCATCGACGCCATCCTGGACGGCATCGAGGACGGCGAGCCCGCCTCCGACTACCTCATCGGCTGATACCGGAATCAAACTCCCCGCGCCCCCGCCCCCGGTCCCGGCGGCCGAGGCGGGCGGGGGCCACGGCGGGGCACGAAACGCCCCGAAACATAGGATCGAGCAGGAGCGCCTGATGGCACCCAGCAGCATACTCAAGGAACGCAAGGACCAGGTCCACACCGTGGGCGAAAGTCCGTTCGACATGGCCTGCAACCGCGAAAGCCTCGCCGGGGCCGTGAGCCAGCGCGCCTGCGTGTTCTGCGGCTCGCGCGTGGTGCTCTATCCCATAGCCGACGCCCTGCACCTGGTCCACGGGCCCATCGGCTGCGCGGCCTACACCTGGGACATCCGGGGCGCCCTGTCCTCCGGGCCGGAGCTGCACCGCCTGTCGTTCTCCACCGACCTCCAGGAAAAGGACGTCATCTTCGGCGGCGAGCCCAAGCTGACCGCCGCCCTGGACGAACTCATCGACCGCCACCAGCCCAGGGCCGCCTTCGTCTATTCCACCTGCATCGTGGGCATCATCGGCGACGACCTCCAGGCCGTGTGCCGCAAGATGACCGAGGACAAGGGCATCCCCGTGATCCCCGTGATGTCCGAGGGCTTCAAGGGCAACAAGCGCGCGGGCTACGAGGCCGCCTGCAAGGCCATGATGCGCCTGGTCGGCACCGAGGACGTCTCCGACGTCTCCCCCGTGTCCGTGAACCTCTTCGGCGACTTCAACCTGGCCGGGGAGATCTGGATCATCCGCGACTACTTCAAGCGCATGGGCGTCGAGGTCGTGGCCAACGTCACCGGCGACGGCCGCGTGCGCGACATCCGCCGGGCCCACGGCG
>CAYUIN010000357.1:0-3633 GCA_964444695.1 uncultured Desulfocurvus sp. | reverse complement strand
CCGCAGCCCACTCGTCAGGTTGCCTCGCCACCGTCGTAAAAATCTCAGGGCTTCAGCCAGTTGGCTGAAGCCCTTTTGTTTCGATTTCGGCACGCCACAAGGGCTTTCACCATCGCAGCGGGGCGGACCTCTGGTGCGGCCTCCCTTGAGTGACGGACAATCGAAGCTGAGCCTTGACAAATCGGGAGAGGGGGATATTGTCATTTGGCAATTTAGCCAAGGGAGATGAGGAATCGCCCGTGCGCAGGCGGACATGCCGGGTACGGATTCGGGACACGGGGCTCCTGCGTTGCCCGCCAGCAACGGGGCTCAAGACGCCTGCACCGCTCGACCTCGGCGAGGCTCAGGGAGCCCTGCTTCGCTCGCCCTCGGCGGGATGCTGGACGTCTGCACCGCTGGCCTGCGGAGGGATGCTGGACGCCTGCACAGTTGGCCTGCGGCGGGGCAGAAGGCTTAGCGGTTCACGGGGAGCGAGTCGGATGGCGCCGACTGGTCTTATACCCGAACATTTGCACATTTCGCCAAATGAGGCCTGTCATGCAGTTCTGGAAAAACGAGTGGAAACCACTGGCGATCATCCTGGGCTTCTTCCTCGCCTGCTTTTATCTGCCCGTCGGATGGGACCGGTTCGACAACGCCGTCCTCGAATCGCTGCACCTCGTGAAGTGGTATGCCCGCGAACACGTCCTGCTCTGCCTGGTGCCCGCCTTCTTCATCGCCGGGGCCATCGCGGTCTTCGTCAGCCAGGCCTCGGTGATGCAGTACCTCGGCCCCAAGGCCAACAAGGCCGTGGCGTATGCCGTCGCCTCCTGCTCCGGGACGATCCTCGCCGTGTGCTCCTGCACCATCCTGCCCCTGTTCGCCGGGATCTACCGCATGGGCGCGGGCCTCGGCCCCGCCACGGCCTTCCTCTACTCCGGCCCGGCCATCAACGTCCTGGCCATCGTCCTGACCGCCCGCGTCCTGGGGCCGGAAATGGGCATCGCCCGGGCGGTGGGGGCGATCCTGTTCAGCGTGATCATCGGCCTCGCCATGCACTGCATCTACCGCAACGAGGAGCAGGAAAAGGCCCTGCGGATGGCGGCCATGCCCACGCCGGAGGCCACGCGCAGCCTGTGGCAGAACGCCGTGTACTTCGCCTGCATGGTCGGCATCCTCGTCTTCGCCAACTGGGGCCGCCCGGACCAGCAGGAAGGCCTGTGGTACGCCATCTATTCCGCCAAATGGACCATCACCTCGCTGTTCGGGGCCGGGTTCGCCCTGTCGCTCGTCGCCTGGTTCGGGCTGGAGGCCTGGAAGGTCGTGGTGGTCGCCGTTCCCGTCGCGGCGGCGGGTCTGCTGCTGCCGCAGGAGCCCACCGTGGCCTTCGTCATCGGCGTGGCGGGCCTGACCCTGTTCACCAGCCCCCGCAAGGATGAGCTGGGCGAATGGTTCGGGTCGAGCTGGGGCTTCGCCAAGCAAATCCTCCCGCTGCTGCTCTTCGGCGTGGTCATCGCGGGGGTGCTTCTGGGCCGCCCCGGCGAGGAGGGCCTGATCCCCTCGCAGTGGGTGGCCCGGGCCGTCGGCGGAAACAGCGTCGGCGCCAACTTCTTCGCCTCCCTGGCCGGGGCGTTCATGTATTTCGCGACCCTGACCGAGGTCCCGATCCTCCAGGGCCTCATGGGCAACGGCATGGGCAACGGCCCGGCGCTGGCCCTGCTGCTGGCGGGCCCGGCCCTCAGCCTGCCCAACATGCTCGTCATCCGGAGCGTCATGGGCACGCAAAAGACCGTCGTTTTCGTGTCGCTCGTGGTGGTCATGGCCACCATCAGCGGCATCCTCTATGGAACCATCTACCCGTAAGGAGCGCATGATGAAGGAAGTGAAGGTGCTGGGGCCCGGCTGCCCCAAGTGCGAGCAGTTGCGCAAGAACGTCGAGCAGGCCGTCGCGGAAACCGGCGCCCAGTGCAACGTCGAAAAGATCACCGACATGCTCAGGATGGCGGAATACGGGATCATGATCACCCCCGCCCTGGTGGTGGACGGCGAAGTGAAATCCGTGGGCAAGGTGCTCTCCGCCGAAGACATCAAACCCTTTCTGAAATAGCGAGGAGGACGCCATGGGTTCGAATTGTTCCTGTTCCTGCGGTGCGGCCCCGACCTTGATATTCGCCTGCTCCGGCGCCGCCGACGTGGGCGAGCTGGCGGACAGGACCGCCCGCGAGATGACCCGCGACGGCAAGGGCAAGATGTTCTGCCTGGCCGGGATCGGCGGCCGCGTCTCCGGCATCGTCAAGACCACCGAGGCCGCCGAGAAGATCCTGGTCATCGACGGATGCCCCCTGAACTGCGCCCGGAAATCGCTGGAAGAGGCGGGAATCACGACCTTCGCGCACCTGTCCCTGGGCGACGTCGGCTTCAAGAAGGGCGAAACCACGCCCGACGCCCAGGCCATCTCGACCGTGGCGCAGGCCGCCACCGAACTCCTCGCATAGGACGCCGCCATGAACCGTATGCCCCGTTTCGCCCTTGCCCTGTTCGCCGTCTCGGTGCTTCTGCTCTGCTCCCGCGCCCAGGCGGGGCAGCTCGAGGTCGGCCCCGCCGACGTCCCCGTCCAGGGCATGGTGACCCTGGTCGACATCGGCGCGAAGAAATGCATCCCCTGCAAGATGATGGCGCCCATCCTCGAACGGCTGGAGGCCGAATACCGCGACCGGGCGGCCGTCCGGTTCATCGACGTCTGGGAGAATCCGGGCGCGGGCAAGCCGTTCGCCATTGAGCTCATCCCGACCCAGATCTTCTACGACGCCACGGGGAAAGAGGTCTGGAGGCACGAGGGCTTTCTGCCCGAGGACGTGATCCGCGCCAAATTCGCCGAGCTGGGAGTGCGGTGATCGACCGTGGATGAGCTGTTCATCACCATCAACGCCTGGATTGCGGGCGGCACGGCCCTCGCCGCCCTGGGCAGCCTGCTGTGGGGGATGGTCAGCGTCCTGTTCAGCCCCTGCCACCTGGCGTCCATACCGCTGATCGTCGGCTACGTCGGCGGGCAGCGGCGTCTCGTGGAGGGCCGCACGGCGGCCCTCTACGCCGCCCTGTTCTCGACCGGCCTGTTCATCACCATCGCCGCCATAGGCCTCGTCTGCTCCTGGCTTGGCGCCATGCTGGGGGACGTCGGGCCCTACTGGACGATACCCGTCGGGGCGATCCTGCTCTGGCTGGCCCTGGACATGCTCGGCGTGGCGCGCTGCTCCCTGCCCGGCGGCCTCATGGCCAGGCTCCGGGTCAGGGGGGCGGGCGGCGCGCTGCTGCTCGGCCTGGCCTATGGAGTCCTGTCCGGCTCCTGCACCTTCGGCTTCATCGCGCCCATCCTGGCCATCATCACGGTCCAGGGCGAGATCGCCCGCGGCGCCCTCTACATCGCCCTGTTCGGCCTGGGGCACTGCATCCCCATCGCCGTGGCGGGCAGCTCGACGGCGCTGGTCCGCCGCCTGCTGGAAAACAACGCCTGGCAGCGGGGCAGCGCCCTGTTCCGACGCATCGCAGGCGGCCTGATCGCGGCCATGGGCATCTACTTCATCACGCAGCCGTTCTGGACCGCCTGAACCGGCCCCGACTCCCTCCCCTCCCCCGTCTTCGGAATCAGGGCCGCCC
>CAYUIN010000356.1:1115-3635 GCA_964444695.1 uncultured Desulfocurvus sp. | reverse complement strand
CGCGCCGGTGAAGGCCCCGCGCACGTGGCCGAAGAGGATGGACTCCACCAGGGTCTCGGGCAGCGAGGCGCAGTCCACGACCACGAAGGGCCCGTCCGCGCGCGGGCTGTTGGCGTGGATGGCGCGGGCGAACAGCTCCTTGCCGGTGCCGGTCTCGCCGGTGATCAGCACGCTGGCGCCGGACTCCCCGGCCAGGGCCACGGTGTCCAGCAGGGCGCGCATCAGCCCGCTGGAGCCCGCGATGCCCTTGCGGTTCACGGCGCGCTCCTCGCGCGGGGAGCGCCGCTCGGAGCGGTAGCGCAGCGCGCGCGACAGCGGCGTGGTCACGCCCGCCAGGTCCAGCGGCTTGGCCACGAAATCCCAGGCCCCCTCGCGCATGGCCCGCTCGGCCACCACGGGGTCGCCCGCGCCGGTGACGATGATCACCTCCGGGCGGCCCGGCGAATCCAGCAGCCGGGGCAGGATGTCCAGGCCCGTGCCGTCGGGCAGGTAGACGTCCTGGAAGACGACGTCGAAGGGCCGGGCCTCGGCCAGGGCCAGGCCCTCGGCCAGGCTGCCCGCGTGGGCGCAGCGGTGCCCCTGGTCCTCGATGATGTCGGCCAGCATCTCGCGCACCATGCGGTCGTCGTCGATGATCAGCACGTTGGCCATGGCCCGCCCCTACTCCCCGCCGCCGCCCGCGTCGGGCAGGCCCACGGTGACGCGCGTTCCCAGCCCGGGCGCGCTGTCCAGCACGATCCAGCCGCCGTAGCCGCGCACCACGCCGTGCACCAGCGCCAGGCCCAGGCCCGTGCCCTCGCCCGAGGGCTTGGTGGTGAAGAACGGATCGAAGGCCCGCTCGCGGACCTCGCGGGTCATGCCCCGCCCGGTGTCGGCCACGGCCAGGGCCACGCTGCCGCCCGCCGCGCCCGGGTCGTCGCTCTCGCCCGGCAGCGGACCGCACACGGCCTCGCCCGAGGGCTCGCCCCGGCAGAGGTAGAGTCGCAGCTCCAGGGTTCCGCCGTCGTCGGCCATGGCGTCCAGGGCGTTCTGGGCCAGGTGGCGCACCACCTGGCGCAGCTGGCCCGGGTCGGCCCGCACCAGGCAGGGCCCGTCCGGCGGCTCGTGGCGGATCGCCACGCCCCCGGGCACGGCGGGCCGCAGCTCGGACAGCACCTCGTCCACGATCCCGCGCAGGTCCACGGGCTCGTGGTCGATGTGGGCCGGGCGGCTGAAGTCCAGCAGCAGGCGCACCAGGTCGCGGGCCCGCTCGCCCGCGCGCAGGATGCGCCCGAACATGCGGTGCAGCTGGTCCTGCTCGTCCACGCGGCGCAGGCCCATCTCGGAGTAGCCGATGATGGCCGAAAGGATGTTGTTGAAGTCGTGGGCCATGCCGCTGGCGAAGGTGCCCACGGCCTCCATGCGCTGGGCCTGGCGCAGGCGCTGCTCCTGGGCCCGCAGCCTGCGCTCCATGGCGCTGCGGTACAGCGCGGTCTCCACGGTGATGCGCAGGTTGGTGTGTTCGAAGGGTTTGACGAGGTAGCCGTAGGGCGAGACGGGCTTGGCCCGGTCCACGGTCTCCTGGTCGGTGTAGGCCGTGGAGAAGACGATGGGCACGTCCAGCTCGGCGCGGATGGCCGTGGCGGCGGCGGTGCCGTCCATGTCCCCGGCGAGCATGATGTCCATAAGCACCAGGTCCGGGGCCATGTCCCTGGCCGCGACCAGGGCGTCCTCCCCGCGCGCGACGATGCCCGCCACCTCGTAGCCGAAGCTGCGCAGGGCGTGCTCTATTTCCTTGGCGATGATCGCCTCGTCCTCGACGACGAGTATCCGCTCTCCGGCCATTTCGATTCTCCGCCTCGCGGCACCGGCCATGGCGCTCCCGAAGCGCCAGTCCAGAGAAGTTGTACGTAGATTATCATAAAATTGGACGGCGCGATAGTGCCCGGGCAGCAAAAAGCCGCGCGGACGCGGCGCAGGCGCGGGGCGGCCCGCCCGGGCCCCGCGGCGGCTGCCGCCGGTGGGGAAATGGGCAGAACCCTTGAGCTCCCGGCCCGTTGGCTGTATGCAGGGGGGAGCCTCCCGCGCGGCCCGGCGCCGCGCCAACCACGAATCCCAAACACGAGGAAGACGATGGAATCTGGACGGACGGTCTACGAAGGATGGGTCTACGGCGTGGGCGAATGGCAGTACAGCAAGATCTCCCGCCTGCTGCGCGGCGCGTTCCCCACCGTGGAATACAAATATCTCGAAGAGAAAACCGGCACCATCTACATCCAGGGCGCCAGCGAGATGTTCGAGCAGGACGAGGAGAACAAGCTGGCCACCTTCGACCTGATGGCCGACCAGATCATCGACAAGGGCCGGGGCCGCATCCTGGCCAGCACCTGGGACGAGCGCGGCACCGTCGCCCTGACCGTGTACGATTTCGCCGCCAAGACCTGGTCCAGCCGCGAGGTGGCCCTGGACGAATGACGACCAGCGGCGCCCGGCACCCCCGGCCGCCGCACAGACCCGCGCCCCGGCGCGAGGGGGACCACG
>CAYUIN010000356.1:0-1105 GCA_964444695.1 uncultured Desulfocurvus sp. | reverse complement strand
AGCACCCGCATCGCCCGCGTCTCGACCCCGGCCACGGCCCAGGCCCTTGCCCGGGCCATGGTCCTGATCCTGGCCCTGGCCTGCCTGGGGCTTGCGGCCGGGCCGCGCGCCGCGCGCGCCGAGGTCGTGGCCGCCGTGCTCTACCCGGGCGCGGCCCAGGTCACGGAGCAGGCGGAGCTGGCCCTGACGCAGGACGGCCCCCTGGCCACGGCGCTGATCGTGCTGCCCGGCGCGGCGGACCCGGGCTCCCTGTCCGTGCGCCCGGCCGAGGGCTCGGACCTGCGCCTGGCGGGCAGCGCCGTGCGCACGGTCAAGCGCCGCGACGAGGGGCGCATCCGGAAGGTGGCCGCCGCCCTGGACGCCGCCCGCGCCGCCCGCCGGGACCTGGCGGACCAGCTCGCAGTGCGCGAGGCCGGGGTCGCCTTCTGGAAGGCCCAGGCGGGCGCGCCCCAGGGCAAGGCCGCCGAGGCCAAGGCCATGGCCGCCGCCCTGCGCGACGGCCTGGGCGTGGAGCTGGGCGCCGCCTCGACGCTGCGCGTGGACCTCAAGGTCCAGGACGAGCGCGTGGGCGAGTTGGAAAAGGAACTGGAGCGCCTGACGGGCGGGGCCGACACCGTGCACGAGGTCAGCCTGAGCTTCGCGGGCGGGGCGGGCGCCGGGCGCGCCGCCCTGCGCTGGACGTACCGCCTGGCCGACGCGGGCTGGCGCCCGGCCTACGTGCTGGAGGCCCTGCCGGGCAAGTCCAGGGTCCGCTTCTCGTGGGACGCCGTGCTGCGCCAGAGCTCGGGCACGGACTGGGCCGACGCCGCCCTGACCCTGGCCACGGCCGAGTTCCGGGGCGGGTCCGAGCCGCCCGCGCTGCGGCCCTGGGTCCTGCGCCCGGCGCCCGACGCCTCCGTGATGCGCAAGGGCGGGGCCCCGCGCGCGGCGATGCTCATGGAGAGCGACGCCGTGATGGCCGGGGGCGCGCCCATGCCCCCGCGCGAGGCGGGCGCCGCCTTCGACGTCTACGACCTGGGCCGCGCCGCCCTGCCCTCGGGCCAGGAGCGCCGCCTGCGCATCGCCCGGCAGGACTGGGCCGCGCGGTTCGACTACCTGGTGCGCC
>CAYUIN010000355.1:0-3635 GCA_964444695.1 uncultured Desulfocurvus sp. | reverse complement strand
TCGGAGAGCATGACGCAGTCGGCGCCGTCGAGCACGGCGTTGGCCACGTCGGCGGCCTCGGCGCGGGTGGGCACGGGGTTCTTGACCATGGAGAGCATCATCTGCGTGGCGACGATGACGGCCTTTTGCGCGTGGCGGCAGGCGCGGATGATGCGCTTTTGGATCACGGGCAGGGTCATCAGCGAGCATTCCACGCCCAGGTCTCCGCGCGCGACCATGACCACGTCGGCGATGTCGACGATGGCCTCGATGTTGTCCAGGGCGCGCTTGCGTTCGAGCTTGGCGACCACGGGCACCCATTTGCCTTCGGCGCGGATCAGCTCCTTGGCCTGTTCGATGTCCTCGCGGGTCTGGACGAAGGACAGGGCCAGGGCGTCCACGCCGATGGCCAGGCCTTCGCGCAGGTCCTTCTTGTCCTTGTCCGTGAGGGCGGGCATGGGGTGGATCTTCTCGGGGAAGGCGATGCCCTTGTTGGAGGTCAGGATGCCGCCGTTGCGCGCCTCCATCTCGCAGGCCGCGTCGGGCTCCAGGACCTTGGTGACCACGAACTGGAGCATGCCGTCGGAGAGGTACACCGGGTCGCCCACGGCGATGCCGTGCAGCAGTTCGGGCACGTCCAGGCTGATGAACACGGTGTCGCCCGTAGCCGCGCCGCGGCAGCGGGGCAGGCCGAGGACTGTGGTCTGGCCCTTGGAGACGGTCAGCGGCGAGCCTTCCACCTGTCCGATGCGGGTCTTGGGGCCGCAGAGGTCGCCCATCACGGTCAGGGGAATGCCCAGCTCGGCTTCCAGCTCGCGGATGGAAGCGACCACGGGGCGGAAGTATTCCGCGTCGGCGTGGGAGAAGTTCAGTCGGAAGATGCGGACTCCCTGCTGGACCATGGCCCGCATGATGTCCTTGTCCATGGAGGCCGGTCCCAGGGTGGCGATGATCTTGGTGCGCATGGCGCCCTCCGGTTTATGCATTTGACTCAGCACGGTTGTACCACACTCGGGCGGCGAGTCCAGCGCTACGTCGGCGTACGCGACGGTTGCGACGTTGCATTCTTGGAGTTGTGATGCGATATTGCGGCAGGAGAACGAATGCCCCAAACCATCTCCGGCACCCCGCGCGGTGCCAAGAGATCCCTGTCACGGACCTATTTCCGCCGATTTTCCGCCATTTCCGTGGCGGTCATGCTGTTGTTGGGCGTCACCTGGCTGGTGGTCAGCCAACAGATCTACGAAGCCGACGCGGCCCGCAGCCGCGAGCACCTGCTGGGCGAGAAGCGGCGTCTCATCGAGTCCCGCGCCCGGGAGGCCGTGGACTTCATCCAGTTCATGAACGCCCGCGTCACCGGGCGGATCCGCGAAGAGATCCGCGACCGCGTGAACCAGGCCCACGCCCTGATCACCGTGCTCTACGAGGGCTACGGCCCGGCCCGCAAGGAAGAGGCCGAGCGGGAGATCAAGGCCGTCCTGCGCTCCATGCGCTACGCGCAGGACAAGGGCTACTTCTTCGCCGTGGGCCTGGACGGAACGGCCCAGGTCATCCCCCCGCAGCCCGAAATCGAGGGCACGGACGTCACCGACTTGGTCGATTCGAGCGGACGCCATTTCGCGCAAACGGCCCTGGACATCGCGCACAACGAAGGCAACGGCTACTACGAATACAGCTTCTTCAGGCCGGGCAGCGAAAAGGGCGAATACTCCAAAATCTCCTACCTGCGCCGCTTCGACCCCCTGAACTGGTACATCGGCACCGGGCTGTACGTGGACGACATGCGCCAGGAGGTGCAGCGCGAGGTGCTGCGCTGGCTGGACAGCCGCAACTACGCCGACGGCGGCTACATCTTCGCCGGGGGCTACGACGGGGTGCCCGTGCTCGGCCCGTTCAAGGGCCAGAACGTCATCGACGTGCCCGACGTCAACGGCGTGATGATCGTGCGCGAGCTGATCCGCGCGGCCAAGGAAGGCGGCGGCTACGTGAGCTACGTGCTGCCGACCTACGGCGGCGTCCCGGCCTATCCCAAGCTCAGCTTCTCCCTGGGCGTGGACGACTGGGGCTGGTACGTCGGCTCCGGCATCTCCACCGACGCGATCGAGATGGAGCTGGCCCGGATGCGCGAGGCGCACCTGCGCAGTCAGGCCCGGATCATGGGCGGGACGGCGGCCGCCGTGGCGCTGTGCCTGGCGGCGCTGACCCTGGCCATGCGCAGCGCCACCCGACGCATGGAATCCGACTTCGCCTCCTTCAAGGAGTTCTTCGCCGGGGCGGCGGAACACGGCAAGCCCATCGACCGGGAGACCCTGCAACTCATCGAATACGACGAACTGGCGGCGGGCGCCAACGCCATGCTGGAACAACGCCACCGGGCCGAGGCCGCCCTGCGCGAAAGCGAGGCCCGCTGGCGCACCATCTTCGAGACCATCAACGACGGCTACTACCGCTCCGACCTGGACGGCACGCTGCGCCTGGCCAACCCGGCGGCCATCGCGATGATCGGCATGAAGAGCCTGGAAGACGTGGTGGGCCTGAACATCGCCCGGGACTTCTACAAGAACCCCGACGAACGCGACCTGTTCCGCGAACTGCTGCTGCGCCACGGCAAGGTCGAAGGCTTCCAGACCGTGCTGACCCGCGCCGACGGCGGGGAGGTGGTCATCGAGGCCAACTCGCGCCTGATCTACGACGAGGACGGAACCACGCCCGTGGCCGTGGAAGGCATCGTCCGGGACGTGACCGAACGCAAGCGCACCCAGGAACTGCTGGTCCAGACCGAAAAGATGATGAGCGTCGGCGGGCTGGCGGCGGGCATGGCCCACGAGATCAACAACCCCCTGGGCGGCATCCTGCAAGGCGTGCAGAACATCCTGCGCCGCCTGTCGCCCTCGCTGCCCGCCAACGAAGAGGCCGCCCGCGACTGCGGCACCACCCTGGACACCGTGCTCCGCTACCTGGACGCCCGGCGCATCCGCTACATGCTCGAAGGCATCCGCGAATCCGGCGAGCGCGCGGCGCGCATCGTGGAAGGCATGCTGAGCTTCTCGCGCGCCAGCGAGTCCCGCCGGGAGACCTGCGACCTGAACGCCCTGGCCGACCGGGTGGTGGAACTGGCCTCCTCGGACTACGACCTCTCCCGCCGCTACGACTTCCGCCAGATCGAGATGGTGCGCGAATACGACCCGGCCCTGTCGCACACGAGCTGCACCGGCACCGAGATCGAACAGGTGCTGCTGAACCTGCTGCGCAACGCCGCCCAGGCCATGGCCGACCACGGCACCTCCGACGGCCCGCCGCGCATCGCCATCCGCACCCGCGCCGAGGACGGCTGGGCCGTCATCGAAATCGAAGACAACGGCCCCGGCATGGACGAGGCCACGCGCAAACGCGTCTTCGAGCCCTTCTACACCACCAAGCCCCCGGGCCGGGGCACCGGCCTGGGCCTGTCCGTGGCCTACTTCATCGTCACCCAAAACCACGGCGGCCAGTTCAGCGTCTCCAGCACCCCCGGCAAAGGCACGACCTTCACCGTCCGCCTGCCCCTGTAGCGCCCCGCCGTTCCTCGGCGCGATGCGATGCGACTGCGGCAAAACCGAATGCCTCCGGCGGCCAGGGCTCTGCCCTGGACCCGCTTAAGGGGATAATCCCCTTAA
>CAYUIN010000354.1:0-3638 GCA_964444695.1 uncultured Desulfocurvus sp. | reverse complement strand
GCTTTTGTCCGGCAGCGGGGTAAGTCGATCATGCATTTCGAAAAAGCGTTCCAGGCCGTCCTCGAGTCCCTGCCCTACATGCTCGGCGGCATGTGGGTCACGGCGGGGCTGGTGCTTGGGGCCCTGGCCCTGGGCTTCGTGCTGGGCATCCCCCTGGCCGTGGGCCAGGTCTACGGCCGTCCGGGGCTGCGCCGCTTCGTGCAGTTCTACGCCTGGCTGTTTCGGGGCGTGCCCATCCTGGTGCTGCTGTTTTTGTTCTATTTCGGCATCTTCCCCTTCGTGCACCTGGACAGCGCCTTCTGGGCCGGGACCATCGTCCTGGGCCTGACCAGCGCGGCCTACCAGTCCCAGATCTTCCGGGGCGCCATCCAGTCCCTGCCCGCCGGGCAGCTCAAGGCCGCCCGGGCCCTGGGCATGCGCGAGTCCACCGCCATCTCGACCATCATCCTGCCCCAGGCCCTGCGGCTGTCCATCCCCGCCTGGTCCAACGAGTTCTCCATCCTGCTCAAGGACTCGGCCCTGGTCATGGTCATCGGCGTGCAGGAAGTCATGGCCCGCACCCGCTCCATCGCCGGGCGCACCCACGAACCCGTGATCCTGGCGCTGTTCGCCGGGGTGCTGTTCTTCATTCTGACCTGGATCGGCATCCGCATCCTGCGCACCGTCGAACGCAAGGTCCGGATCAAAGGCTATTCCCAGGAAGGGTCCATCTGATGCAATCCGCGAGCGAGAACCAGGAAATCCTGCGCGTCGAAAAGCTCAACAAGAGCTTCGGCACCAACCATGTCCTGAAGGACGCCACCCTGACCCTGAAGCGGGGCGAGCTCAAGGTGCTCATCGGCCCGTCGGGCGGCGGCAAGTCCACGCTGCTGCAGTGCATGAATTTCCTGATCACCCCGGACTCCGGGCGCGTCTGGCTGGACGGCGAGGAGATCTTCGCCCACAAGAAGCGCGAGCTGTATTCCTATCGCCAGCAGGTCGGGATGATCTTCCAGGATTTCAACCTGTTCGAGCACCTGAACGCGCTGTCCAACGTGCGCGTGGCGCTCATGAAGGTCAAGGGCATGTCCAAGAAGGCCGCCACCGAGCGGGCCATGGCCGAGCTGGACCGCGTGGGCCTGGCCGCCAAGGCCGGGCTGTATCCGGCCCAGCTCTCCGGCGGGCAGAAGCAGCGCGTGTCCGTGGCCCGGGCCCTGGCCATGGACCCCAAGGTCCTGCTGCTGGACGAGCCCACCAGCGCCCTGGACCCCGAGCTCATCGGCGAGGTCCTGGCCGTCATCAAGGACCTGGCCACCGGCGGCATGACCATGATCATGGCCACCCACCAGATCACCTTCTCCTCCCAGCTGGCCACGGAGTTCGTGTTCATGGAGCAGGGCGCCATCACCGAGCACGACTCGCCCGCCGCGCTGCTGGCCCCGGGCGCCTGCTCGCGGACCAAGGACTTCTGCGCCAAGATCAACGAGCTGACCGGGGAAGCCGTGTAAGATGCTGACCGAATACTGGCTGTTCGCATCCGAGCGGGTCGTCCCCGGCCTCAACGCGGCGCTTTTGGTGAGCGTCGAGCTCATCGTCAAGTCCGCCCTGTTCGGCGCGGCGCTGGGCATCGCGACCGGCGTCCTGCGGGTCTACGGCCCGCGCCCGGTGCGCCGGGTGGCCGATGCCTACGTCTCCCTGTTCCGTGGCACGCCGCTGGTGGTGCAGCTCTATTTCTGGTACTTCGCCCTGCCGTACATCCGCATCGGCGGGCACGCCCTGGTGCTCAACGCCATGGACGCCTCCGTGCTGGGCTTCACCCTGTGCAGCGCGGCCTACCAGTCGGAATACATCCGCGGCGGGCTGAACTCCGTCAAGGCCGGGCAGCTCAAGGCCGCCAAGGCCCTGGGCATGACCACCATCCAGAGCGTGCTGCACGTGGTCCTGCCCCAGGCCGTGCGCCGCGCCCTGCCCGGCTGCGGCAACGAGATCGTCTACCTCATCAAGTATTCCTCCCTGGCGATGATCATCACCGTGGACGAGCTGACGGGCACCGCCCGCAGCATCGCCAAGTTCACCTACCGGCCCATCGAGACCTACGCCACCGTGGCCGTGTACTACCTGCTGCTGGTCACCCTGGCCATGTGGCTGCTGCGCTGGATCGATAACCGCATGAGCATCCCCGGCTTCGAGCGGCCCAAGGACTAGGCCGCGCCGGGACGGAACCCACGAGGCGCACCATGCACACGCTCCCCGACTACGCCCCCCTGAGCCCCGAGACCCTGGAACGCATCCGCGCCGCCGTGGGCCCGGACAACCTCGTCCTGGACCCCGCCGCCCTGGAAGAGGCCTCCGCCGACGCCTCCACCGAACGCCTCGCCCCCGAGGCCCTGGTCTACGCCACCGACGCGGCGCAGATCGCCGCCCTGCTGCGCCTGGCCGGGGAGCTGCGCTTCCCCGTGACCCCGCGCGGCGCCGGGACGGGACTGGCCGCCGGGGCCCTGGCCGCGCACGGCGGGGTGGTGCTGTCCATGGCCCGCATGGACAATATCCTGGCCGTGGACGCCGCCAACCTCACCGCCACGGTCCAGCCCGGGGCCATCGTCGCCGCCCTGCGCGACGCCGCCCGGGCCAAGGGCCTGTTCTACCCGCCGGACCCCGCCAGCCTGGACACCGCCACCATCGGCGGCACCGCCGCCACCAACGCGGGCGGCCCGGCCTGCGTCAAATACGGCGTCACCCGCCACTATGTCCTGGGCCTCACCGCCGTGCTGCCCTCGGGCCAGATCATCCGCACCGGCACCGCCACCCGCAAGGGCGTCGTGGGCTACGACCTGACCCAACTGCTGGTGGGCAGCGAGGGCACCCTGGCCGTGATCACCGAGCTGACCGTGAAGCTCGTCCCGCACCCGGAGACCACCCGCACCGCCCTGGCCGTGTTCCACTCCCTGGAGGCCGCCATGGACGCCGTGGCCGCCGTCATGGCCGCCGGGGTCACGCCCTCGGCCATCGAATTTTTGGACAGCGCCTGCCTGCACCTGGTGGGCGACCTGCTGCCCGTGGACGGCCTGCCCCGCTCCGGGGCCCTGCTGCTGCTGGAAACCGACGGCTCCGCCGCCAGCGCCCAGGCGGACATGGACCGCGCCAGCGCCGTGTGCGCCGCACGCGGCGCCGCACACCTGCTGCCCGCCGAGGACGAGGCCCAGCGCCAAACGCTGTGGAACGTCCGCCGCCAGGTCTCCCTGCGCATCCACGACTCCGCGCCGGTGTACGTCTCCGAAGACGTGGTCCTGCCCCTGGCGCGCATCGCCGCCTTCGTGGCCGAACTCCCGGCCCTGGCGGGGCGCCACGGCGTGACCATCTACGCCTTCGGCCACTCCGGCGACGGCAACATCCACGTCAACATCACCGCGCCCCAGACCATCGGCGAGGCCCTGGAAACCTGCATCACCGAACTGCTGACCATGGTCCTGGACATGGGCGGCACCATGAGCGGCGAACACGGCATCGGCATCGCCAAACGCCGCTTCCTGCCCCTGGAACTGTCCCCGGCCTCCATGGCCCTGCAACGGGCCCTGAAACTGACCTTCGACCCCGGCCTGGTGCTCAACCCGGGCAAGGTGTTCGCCTAGCGCCACGGGAACCGGGGAAGGGGGAACCCC
>CAYUIN010000353.1:0-3642 GCA_964444695.1 uncultured Desulfocurvus sp. | reverse complement strand
ACCCCCGGCTTTGGCGAGCTGATCATTATTCTTCTCATCGTGCTGGTGATCTTCGGCGCCAAGAAGCTGCCCGAAATCGGCGGCGGCCTCGGCAAGGCCATCAGCAACTTCAAGAAGGCCACCACCCAGCCCGACGAAATCGACGTGACTCCCAAGAAGGAGAAGGTCGAGGAGGAGAAGAAGGAGGACTAGGTCCCCCCTCTTTCGAGACATACGTCGCAAAAGCCCGGCGCCGCAAGGCACCGGGCTTTTTGATGCGCCGCGGCCGGGGCCGGGCCCGGGCCGGAGAGGACGCTAGTCCCCGCCCACCGGGATCAGGGCCAGGCCGCGCTTGACGTAGATCATCCCGGTGACGGCGGTGAGCACGCCGGTGGTCCAGATCAGGGCCCACTCCAGGCGCGGCACGGCCAGCCAGCCCAGCTGCTCCAGAAGGACCAGCAGGATCAGGCAGATCTGCGCGGTGGTGTTGCATTTGGACAGGAAGCTGGGCTGGATGCGCGAGCGCACGTCCACGCCCCAGAGGTTCACCAGCACCAGCCCGCCGACGATGATCAGGTCCCGGCTGATGACCAGCACCACCAGCCAGGCGGGCGCCCAGCCCCTGCTGGCCAGGCACAGGAAGCCCGTGGCGATGAGCACCTTGTCGGCCAGCGGGTCGAGCATCGCGCCCAGGCGCGTGCGCTGACGCAGCAGCCGGGCCAGCAGGCCGTCCAGGGCGTCGGTGATCCCGGCCAGCACGAACAGCGCGCAGGCCGTGCCGATGCGCCCCGAGACGAAGCCCATCACGAAGCCCGGGGTGAGCAAGATCCTGAACACCGTCAGGATGTTGGGGATGGTCCAGTTGTTCTCCGGCTGCACAGCCCCCCTCCGTGGTGCCGACGGCTCCGGCCCGGCCTAGGGAGCGGCCTGGGGCGCGGGAGGCTCGTCGGAAAAATCCCAGCTCAGGCCGCGTTCCGGCAGGGCCTCGCCCAGGCGCGCGGCCAGGGCGTCGCGGTCCAGCGTGCGCACGGCCCACACGGCGCCGATGCCGTCGGGCAGCATCACCACCCGCAGCAGGACCGAGCCCTCCACCAGGGAATCCCAGGAGGACAGCTCCTTGTCGAAGGCCCGCACGCCGTCGGCGGCGTACCAGCCGCTCACGGCCAGGGGCAGCTGCTCGACCACGCCCTCCTCGGCCCCGGGCCGCGAAAAATACTGCCCCCACAGCTCGAACCAGACCTGGGCCAGATCCTGGCCCTCGGCGGTCCAGGACACGGCCTGGCCGTTCTCGTCCAGGCTCAGGCTGCCCTGCCAGACCAGGGCGGCGGGCTCGGCCTTCTTGCCGCCGGCGGCCTGAACGGCCTCGGTCCACTGGGCGGTGAGGTCCAGCACCGGCTGCACGCCCCGGCGCACGGACAGGCCGGACAAGGCCTGCAACCGGCCCAGCTCCTCCCAGGCGCCCGAGGCGTCGCCTTCCAGGCCCAGGTCGAAGGTCCGCATTTCGCGCGCCGTGTAGTACACGCCCATGCGCTGGAGCATCCGCTTCAGGCCCTGGCGGTTCACGGTCACGTCCAGGCGCAGCGTGCGCTCCGGGGCCGGGGCGGGCTCGGGGGCCAGGGTCTGGACGCGGGGCGCGGCGGGGTCGGCCTGGGGCGCGGCCTGGGGCGCGGCCGCCGCGCCGGGCTCGGGAGCGGCCTCGGAATAGCTGAGCACGTAGTCCGCCGCGCGGGGCAGCAGGTATTGGCGCAACAGCTCCTGACGCGGCAGGGACAGGGCGGCGGGCAGGATGTCCAGGGCCTCGTCGAACACCGCCAGGCGGAAGGCCGTTTCGCGGGCCTGGTCGCGGCTGTGGGGCCCGTCCAGGGTTTCGTCCGTGGACCAGGGGACCTCCACCACGCGGGCCGAGGCCGACGACGCGGCCAGGGCCAGGAAGGCCAGGGCCGCGCAACAGATCATGATATGAATAAGGGGTGTGCGTACGCTGTGCATGATGCTCGGCGAATACACCGTTTGCGGGGAAAAGGGAACCCGCCCGCGCCCCCGCGCGCCGCCCGACGGGCGCGGCGCGCGGGGGCGGACGGGGCGCGTCAGAACAGGCGCAGCTCCGTCTTCAGGCGGCGCACGGCCAGCAGGCCCTCGATGCCCGAGATCACGTCCAGGGGCCGGAATTCGCCGCTGCGCAGGTCCGTGTCCAGGACGCCGCGCGTCAGGCAGACCATGGCCGCGTTGAAGGCCGGGTGATCCCCCGCCAGGTCCGGGATGCGGCTGTCCTGGCCGATGAAGGCCGTGGCCAGCTCGCGCCGCCCGGTGGCGCGGACGACGACGTCCTCGAAGATCATCGCCGCTTCGGCCCGGGTCACGGGCTCGTCGGGGCGGAAGGTGCGGTCGGGATACGGTTCCAGGCCCTTGACCCCGCTATGCAGGGCGCGGCGGATGTCCTCGGCCAGGGGATGGGCGTCCACGTCGGTCACGGCCTGGGCCGTGTCCAGGGCGATCAGGTTCCGCTCCTGGCCGGGAGTGACGAAGCCGGTGTCCACGCTGGGCCGGGTGCGGCTGTAGAAGCGCTCCAGGTCCAGCTCCTCCACCAGCAGCGCGGCCATGTCGGCCCGCGTCAGGGAGCGGACCAGGGCGATGCGCTTGCCCGCCGTGGTATCCGGCGCGGCGCGCAGGGCGTCCTGCACCAGCTTCCAGCGGGCGTCGGCCTGCTGCTCGTAGCCCCGGCGCAGCTCGACCACGGTGCGGAACATGCCCTCGGCGGCGGCGAAATCCAGGGCCTGGAGCCGGGCCTCGCCCCGGCGCAGGAACGGATACGGCGCGCCCGGGTCGGCGTCCTGGGCGTCCTCGAACAGCTCGTCCACGGCCTCCAGGGCCTCGCCCTGGTCCTCGCGGCCCGAGGCCATCAGCCCCTGGTGGACCCACATCCCCAGGCCGAGGACCCGCACGTATTCGGCGGGGCCGTGGTCGTCCAGCTCGTCCTCGGCCAGGTCCAGGGCCTCGTCCAGCAGCTCCAGGGCGGCGTCGCCGTCCCCGGCCAGGGCCAGAGTCACGGCCTTGCCCGCCAGGGACGGGGCGTGGTGCCGGTCCACGGACAGGGCCATCTCGAAGGCCGTGGCCGCGCGGACGGTCTCGCCCTGTTCCAGCAGGTTCAGGCCGTTCTCGAAATGGTGGGCCGGGCTGTCCATGACGCCCACGGGCGTGCGCGGGGCCTGGGCGGCGCAACCGGCCAGCACGGCGGACAGGAACACCAGCGCCGCGAGGCGCGACAGGGACTTGGGCAGGGAGTACGGCATGCGGGATTCTCCGTTGGCGTCAGTCGAGCAGGATCACCACCCGGGCCTGGCCCAGGAAGTTGGGCGCCTCGGCCAGGGCGCGCAGGGCGTCGGCCTGCGGCGTGGGGATCACCAGATCCGTGCGGGCCGGGCCCGAGGCGGCCACGGCGGCGACCACCAGGGGATGGCCCGCCACGCGCGGGTTGGACAGGGCCTTGTCCAGGTCCTTGGCGTACCCGGCCATGCCCTGCTTGATGGCGTATTGACGGCCCACGACGGCGGTGCCGTAGACCTCGACGCCCGCCTCGTCCACGATGCGCGGGCTCATGGCCGGGCGCAGGCCCAGGCCGCGCGCGTCCACCACCAGCCCGGTGTAGGGCGCGGCGGGGGCGGC
>CAYUIN010000352.1:0-3647 GCA_964444695.1 uncultured Desulfocurvus sp. | reverse complement strand
GGCAGGGATCGTTGCGCCCGACCTTGGGGCTCTCGCGGCGCACGGTGACGCCGCGCACGTCGCCCCCGGAGTAGACCCAGCGGCCGTCCTCGCGCTCGAATTCGGCCCGCTCGCGGTGGGCCTGGGGCACGCCGCTCACGGAGAAGGAGGCCGTGAAATCCACCACGCCCGCGTCGTCGGCCTCCCGGCCGCCTTCCACGGAGTGGATCTCCAGGCCCTGCCACTCGGACTTCTCGGACCAGGCCCGGGCGCCCTCGCGGTCGAAATCGCGGCGCTGGACGTTCGACAGGGTGGCTTCCACGTAGTCGATGGCGCCAAGGACATAGGCCGTGTAGCGCGAGCGCATCAGGGCCTCGGCGGTCGGGGCCTGCCCGGCGCCGGAAATGTACGGGCCGCAGCAGGCGTCGTGCGCCAGGCCGGAGCCGCAGGGACAATGCTTCGTTTCGTTCACTCGGTTTCCTCGTGCTCGGCGGCCGTCCCCTCGCACAGGGCGATCATGTCCGCCTTGGTCATGAACCGCCTGTCCGCGAGAAAGGCCAGAATGAACGCCCCGCCGTCCTCCCGTAGCGTCGTCTTGACCTCGGAAGTGACCGCGTCCAGGCGTTGCAGGAGCAATTCCACCAAAGGGGCCAGCCTGTCAATCCCGGCGCCGCCCTCGGATACGGAGACGACCAGCCGGAAGAAGGCCAGGCGGGAGTCGATGGGAAACCGCTTGACCGCGAAATCGAAGGCCGGGGCGGCGCTCACGGCGTCCACCCCGGCCCCCGGGAGTGTCTAGTGATGATGGCCGCAGTCGCCATCGCCGTGCCCGTGATGATCGCAGATGGGCGAGGGGGGCACGGACTCTCCGGCCAGCCAGCCCTTGACCACGTCGGCCACGGGGCCGTCGTAGCCGCGCAGGGCCTTGATGCCCGCGCGCGCCAGCGTCTCCACCGCGCCCTGGCCCATGTTCCCGGCCAGCAGCACGGTCACGCCGTCCTGGGCCAGGCTCGGCGCCAGGTTCGACTTGCAGCCGCATTCCTTGGGCGGAACCAGCGTCTCCTGCTTCTCGATCTCGCGGGTGGCGTCGTTCACCGTGACCAGCGTAAAGAACTGGCAGTGGCCGAAATGCGCGTCGACGACGTGCTCGCCGCCGACTTCCTTGCTCGGAATGGCAATCTTCATCTTCGTCTCCTGCAATGCCACACCGAGCGGGGGAGCCTAGGCGAAACGCGCCAGCTTCTCCGCGAGGAGGACGCCGTCCCCCTCGACGGGAGCCAGCGGCACACAGGCCAGGATCCCGAGCCCCTCGCTCGCCTCGTGGAAGTCCTCGGCGCTCAGGGGGCTCAACACGACGGTGTTGATCATCGCGTTGATTTTCATGATTTCAGTCACCAGGGCGAACGGCTCCAGGTCCGCCAGCCCCTCGTCCACAAGCACGAACTGCGGGGACCGCGCCGCGACGATGTCCAGCGCGGCCGCGCCGTCCCCGGCCAATGCGACCTCGGCTCCGTCCATCGACCGCAACGGGCCGAGAAAATCTTCCAGGGCATCGGGACGATTGGTCGCGACCACGATCAGCATGGCAGTTCTCCAGGTATGGTATACCCGGCGCGCCACCGGAATCAATGGCTGCCAGGTAGGGAATTTCGCCGCCCGCCCCGGACTCGGGGCAACGGCTCGGCATTACAAGGAATTCTTTCCGCAGCAGGAGCCCGGCCCGGCGCACCCGGCATGCCCCGGCGAGGAGCCGCAGCAGCCCGTGTCGCCCGGGCCCGGCAGGCCCTGACCGCTCCTGCCCGTCAGCGCGCTGGTGGGGCTCATGATCCGCCGCACGTCCGCACTGCCGCACTCCGGACAGGACAAGGCCTGCCCCGCACCCGTGGACACCACCTCGCTCTGCCTGCCGCAGGCCCCGCAGACCACGTCGTATATCGGCATCACCCCGCCTCCCCGCCGCGCCCGGAACGCCGCAGATAATAATCCGCCACGGCCTCGCCCAGGGCGTTGAGCGCCAGCCGGGCGCAGTGCAGATGGTCCTCCGGCAGCCCGCCCAACTCCGCCGCGATGTCCAGCGGCTCGATGCGCAGCGCCTCGTCCACCTCCAAGCCCTGGGCCAGCGCGCTCATGGCCCCGGCGCAGACCCGGGTGTACACGCAGCCCTCGGGCTGCACCCGCACCGCCGTGAGCACCGCGTCCTCGATCAGGACCTCGACCCCGATGCTGTCCCCGCACTGGCCGACCATCCGGGCCGTGCCGCCGGGCTCGCTCAGGCGCCCCAGGCCCACGGGAAACTCCGCATAGCGCGCAAACCGCTCGTCCACCACGCCATGCGGCTCGTCCTTCATGGTCATCGCCACCCCCTTCGCGCCCGAAACCCCGGGCACCGCAACCACGCGCGCCCCGCGCGCACCGGCGCGGGCACCGGCCGCCGCCGCCCACCCCCGGGCACCAGGGCCGCACAATGCACGCGGGGCGCACCCGCACAGGCGCGCCCCGTCGTCCGCTTCCGTCGTCCTACCTGCCGCCGCCGCACGTGTGGCTGGGCGTGAACAAGGACAATTTCTGCCCCAAGAACGCCTCCACCGCACTGCCCACGCTGGGCGCGCCGCTGGAATGATAGACCGCGATCCCCACCTGGTTGAAACCCATCAGCGGACGCATGCCCATGCCGCCGGAAATCAGCGCCTGGACCTTGTTGTCCGCCAGATAGTTCACCGGAGCCATGCACCCGCCCTGCTCGTGCGGACAACTCGGCATGGTGCGGACGTCCTTCACCTTCCCTTCCTCGATCTCCACCACCGTGTACAGGGCGCAATGCCCGAAATGCGCGTCGATGGACGCATCGAGACCACCAGGATTCGCCGACGGAATCGCAAGCACGGTATTCATGACTTCACTCTCCCTCACAGGTTTGTTACATGCGGCTTTCCAGTCGCTGCGGACACGGCGCCAAAGCACCCCGCCCCGCCGCCGCCCCCCGGAATCACCCGGAAAAACAACGGCCCACAATGTTATATGCCTACAGGCCGGTATCGAATATAATTCTTCCCCCCGGGGGGTCAACATAAAACCCGCACATTTTGTTGGGATTTATGCTCAAAATTACGGAATCACTCACTATCCCTGAAGAGGAACTGCTCTTCAGCGCCGTGCGGGCCTCCGGGCCCGGCGGGCAGAACGTGAACAAGGTCGCCACCAGCGTCACCGTGCGCTTCGATGTGGCGAACTCCCCGTCGCTGTCCGAATACCAACGCGGCCGCATCCTCACCAAGCTCGCCAGCCGCATCACCAAGGACGGCGTGCTGCTCGTCACCGCCCAGGACACCCGCTCCCAGACGGCCAACAAGCAGCTGGCCGCCGAGCGCCTGGCCGAACTCCTGGCCCAGGCCCTCAAACCCACCCCGCCCCGCAAAAAGACCCGCCCCACCCTGGCCTCCAAACAACGCCGCCTCGACGCCAAAAGACACCGCTCCAGCACCAAATCCACCCGCTCCAAACCCACCCCCGACTAACCGACCGACCCGCCGCCCGGCGGGCGGACCAACGGGACGCGGCGGTGACGCCGAGGACGACGTGTGCCTCCGGCGGTTGGGGCGCTGCCCCAAACCCTGCCAGGACTCTGTCCTGGACCTGCTT
The DNA here is from genome assembly GCA_964444695.1 of uncultured Desulfocurvus sp. GTDB lineage: Bacteria > Desulfobacterota > Desulfovibrionia > Desulfovibrionales > Desulfovibrionaceae > Desulfocurvus. The sequence goes on along the minus strand of CAYUIN010000352.1, from coordinate 29 downwards.
AAGGAAATAATTTCCTTAAGAATCCTTAA
>CAYUIN010000351.1:0-3653 GCA_964444695.1 uncultured Desulfocurvus sp. | reverse complement strand
CCTCGGGCGCCGTGGCCCTGGAGCAGGGCGTGCCCGCGTCCACGGCCCGGGCCCTGGAGGCCATGGGCCACGCCGTGCACCTGGTGCGCGGGCACGCGCGCTCGCTGTTCGGGCGCGGGCAGATCATCCTGCGCGACCCGCAGACCGGCTGGCTCTGCGCGGGCAGCGACCCGCGCGCCGACGGCCTGGCCATGGGCCTCTGATTCCATCCTTTTCTTTTTTCGTCACAACTGCGGGCGCTGGATTTTTCTCGGCGGCCGCCTTTTTCATTTTTGTAAAGCTCAAATATTTCTTGCTGCTTACGCAACTTCCTGAGATGCCGTACAATAAGCCGAAATGATTGAATTTACGTTGTTCTTGTGCTACGCGGGACAGAAAGCTGGAGTCGCCTCGTGGCGCTTCGGCCGACGTCTCGCGGAAGTGCGTGCCCACCCGGGCCACGGGCCTCCCGGCCCGGGGACGAAGGGGGCAGGCAGAGTCACCGCATCCAATCTTTTCGGGAGGTTGTCATGCTCAAACGACTTCTTTGCCTGGCGCTGGCCTGCGTGCTGTGCGTCTCCTTCGCGGTCGGCGAGTCCAAAGCCGACGACAAGAACCTGATCATCGCCACGGCGACCACCGGCGGCACCTACTACCCCGTGGGCGTGGCCATCGGCACGCTGATCAGCATCAAGCTGGCGGGCAAGCAGGGCATCACCGGCACGGCCATCAACTCCGCCGGGTCCGGCGAGAACGTGCAGATGCTCAAGAACAAGGAAGCCGACATGGCCATCCTGCAGGCCCTGTTCGGGCAGGAGGCCTACAACGGCGAGGGCGCGTACGAGGGCAAGGCCTTCAAGGACTTCCGCGCCATGACCATGCTCTGGGAGAACGTGGAGCACTTCCCGCTGCTCATGAAGTACGTGAAGACCGGGACCATCACCGACCTGGACGGCCTGGGCGAGAAGTTCTCCATCGGCAAGCGCGGTTCCGGCACCGAGGGCTCGGGCCGGGCCATCTTCTCGGCCCTGGGCATCGACCCCGAAAAGGCCATGACCCTGGAATACCTGGGCTACACGCCCTCGGCCCAGGCCATGATGGACAACCGCGTGGCGGGCGCGAACATCCCCGCCGGGCCGCCCGCGGCCGCCATCACCATGCTCTACGCCCAGCTCGGATCCGAAAAGGTCAAGGTCCTGGACTTCAGCGACGAGCAGCTGGCCAAGATCCACGCCAAGTATCCCATCTGGAACCGCTACGTGATCCCCGCCGGGACCTACCCGGGCCAGGACAAGGACATCAACACCATCGCCCAGCCCAACTTCCTGGCCTGCCGGGCGGACCTGCCCGAGGACGTGGTCTACGAAGTGACCAAGACCATCTACGAGAACCTGCCCTTCCTGCACAACATCCACAAGGCGACCATGGCCATGAAGCCCGAGCGCGCCACCATCGGCCTGCCCGTGCCGCTGCATCCGGGCGCCGAGAAGTACTACCGCGAGGCGGGCGTCATCAAGTAGACGGCTCCCACCGGACATCCGGGCCCGGGAGGCGGGGAGGCGATCCCCGCCTCCCGGGGCCCTTTTTCCCGCACACGCGACCCAAACGCACACGGAAGCGGACATGACCAAGCCCCTCGGCGACGGAGTGAAGAAGGACCTGGGCGGCGAGACCCTGGCGGTCAAGCGCGCCCTGACGGGCAACACCAAGCGGCTGGTGTACTGGGTGGGCGTGGCCTGCTCGCTGTTCCACCTGTGGGTGAACACCGTGGGCGTGATGCCCGAAATCCAACGCAACGCGGTGCATTTCGGGTTCATCCTGTTCATGGGCTTCATCCTTTACCCGGTGCGCCCGCGTCTGGCCCGCCAGACCCTGGGCCTCGACGTCTTCCTGGCCGCGCTGTCGTTTTGCGTGGCCCTGTACCTGGTGCTGTTCGAGGACGCGCTGCACGCCCGCAACGAGGTTCCGGTGCTGATGGACCTCATCGCGGCGGGCACGGCCGTGGTGCTGATGCTGGAGATCACCCGGCGCACCACGGGGCTGCTGATCCCCATCCTGGCCGGGCTGTTTTTGGGCTACGGCCTGGGGCTGGGGCGCCTGTTCCAGGGGATCTTCCATTTCCAGGGCGTGACCATCGAGCGCATGCTGTACCGCATGTACTTCGCGCCCGACGGCCTGTTCGGGACCATCGCCACCATCAGCTCGACCTTCGTCTTCCTGTTCGTGCTCTTCGCGGCGTTTCTGCTCAAAAGCGGGGCCGGGGAGTTCATCATCCGCCTGGCCCTGTCGCTCATGGGCCGGACCATCGGCGGCCCGGCCAAGATGGCCGTGTTCGCCAGCGGGCTGATGGGCTCGGTCTCCGGCAGCGCCGTGGCCAACACCGTGGGCACCGGGTCCATCACCATCCCGATGATGATGCGCATCGGCTTCAAGCCCAAGTTCGCGGCGGGCGTGGAGGCGGCGGCCTCCACCGGCGGGCAGCTGATGCCGCCGATCATGGGCGCGGGGGCCTTCATCATGGCCCAGTGGACGCAGATCTCCTACCTGCACATCGTGGCCGTGGCCTTCATCCCGGCCATCATGTACTTCCTGTCCGTGGCCTTCTTCATCCACCTGCGGGCCCGGCGCCGGGGGCTCGCGGTCATGGAGAAGGAGGACCTGCCGCGCTTCGGCCAGGTGCTGCGCGAGGGCTGGAACTTCTTCATCCCCGTGGCGGTGCTCATCGGCCTGCTGATGTGGGGCTACACGCCGACCTTCGCGGCCTGCGGGGGCATCGCCTCCATCGTCGTGGCCAGCTGGCTCAACCCGCACACCCGCATGCGCCCGCGCGACGTGCTGGACGCCCTGTCCGCGGGCGGCACGAACATGGTCACCACCGGCGTGATCCTGCTCTGCTCGGGCATCGTCATCGGCGTGGTGCTGATGGTCGGCATGGGCATCCAGTTCTCGCTCTTGATCACCGAGATCTCCGGCGGCAGCCTGCCGCTGACCATCCTGCTGGTGGCCCTGGCCTCGCTGATCCTGGGCATGGGCCTGCCGGTCACGGCCTCGTACATCGTCCTGGCCGTGCTGGCCGCCCCGGCCATGCAGATGCTCGGCGTCTCGCAGCTGGCGGCGCACATGCTCATCTTCTGGTATTCGCAGGACGCCAACGTGACCCCGCCGGTGTGCCTGGCGGCGTACAGCGCTGCGGGCATCTCCGGCTCCAAGCCGCTGGAGACGGGCCTGGAATCCTGGAAGCTGGCCAAGGGCCTGTACATCATCCCGCTGCTGTTCTGCTACACGCCGATCCTCTTCGAGGGGCCGGTGTGGCAGGTGGCGGAGACGGCGGCCACGGCCACCCTGGGCCTGTTCTGCTTCGCCGCGTTCTTCGAGGGCTTTTGCTGGATCCGCCTGGGCTGGGGCCTGCGCCTGACCTACGCGGCCTGCGCCGGGCTGCTGCTCTGGCCGACCTTCACCGCCCACGGCGCGGGGCTGGCGCTGTTCGCCGCGCTGGGGGTCGCCGGGTCCATGGCGGCGCGCCGGGGGCGGGAGGCGGCGGCCTAGGGCCCGTTTACGAATTGCCGCCCGCCGTGCGCGGCGGGCATCGGGAGACGGGGCGCGTCCGCCCCGCAAGGAAAGGGCCGCGCGGCGTGTGCCGCGCGGCCCTTGTGCGTCGTCTGTGCGCCCCCCTG
>CAYUIN010000350.1:0-3685 GCA_964444695.1 uncultured Desulfocurvus sp. | reverse complement strand
AGGAAGCCCAGGAACAGCGGCGGGTCGCCCAGCGGGGTCAGGGAGCCGCCGATGTTGGCGACCAGGAAGATGAAGAAGACCACGGTGTGCACGCGGTATTTGCGGTGCGCGTTGGCCCGCAGCAGCGGGCGGATCAGCAGCATGGCCGCGCCGGTGGTTCCCATCCAGCTCGCCAGCACGGTGCCGATGGCCAGGATGACCACGTTGACCACGGGCCGCCCGACCAGCGATCCGGTGAGGCAGACGCCGCCGGAGATGGTGAACAGGGCGAACAGCAGGATGATGAACGGGATGTATTCCAGCAGCAGGGTGTGCAGGACCTCGTAGGTCGCCAGGGAGAAGCCGTGCGCCACGGTGAAGGGCACCAGGAACGCCAGGCCCCAGAAGGCCGCGACCTTGCCGAAGTGGTGATGCCAGAAGTGGGGAAGCGCCAGGGGCATAATGGCGATGGACAGCAGCATGCACGCGAAGGGAACGACCCACAGGCCGCTGAGCTCCCGACCGATTTCCTCGGCCTGATGGTGCAAGTCCATTCCGCCCGACGCCAGCGCATCGGGCGCCAGCCAGGCAGCAATCAACGCGAAACCGGCCAATAGGGCCAACATGCCGAACAACCGACGTGCCATCGTCGTACTCCTCTTAACCAACCATCGTGTAAATTTAAGCCCAGCCGCGCCCCGTGGACTGTCCACGGAGCGCGGTCCAACCCGGGCGTCAGCTCCAGTTGCGGGACGTGAGGCGCGCGCCGCCGGCGGTGACCAGCAGGCACTCGCGGCCCGGCAGGGAGTCCACGAAGGACATGCCCGCGCGGGCGCCGAGGACCATGACCGTCGTGGCCAGGGCGTCGGCCTCCATGACAGTGGGCGCCAGCACGGTGCAGCCCGCGACCTCGTGGGGCGAGGCGCCGCTGCCCGGCTCCACCACGTGGTGGTGGGCCCGGTTCTTGTCGTAGAAACGTTCGTAGTTGCCGGACGTGGCGATGGCGCCGTTGCGCATGCTCAGCACGGCCGGGTAGTTTCCGGTCTTGTCCGGGTCCTGCACGGCGACCTGCCAGGGATGACCGGGGGCCTTGGCGCCGCTGGTGCGGATGTCGCCGCCCGCGTCCACCAGGTGGTTGGTCACGCCCGCCGCAGTCAGCGCCATGGAGGCGCGGTCGGCGATGAAGCCCTTGGCGATGCCGTCCAGGGTCAGGCCCATGCCCTCGCGCCCCAGGGCCACGTCGCGCCCCGAGATGCGGACCTGGTCCGCGTGCACCAGGGCCATCAGCTCGCGCAGTTCGGCCCCGGAGAGGTCCTTGCCCTGGCGGGCCTGCATGGCGTCCACCAGCGGGGCCACGGTGGGATCGAAGGCGCCGCTGGACAGGTTATGCAGGGACAGGGCCCGCTCGATGACCGCGCGCAGCTCGCCGGGGGCACCGGCCAGCCTGCCGTCCTGGTTGAGCACGGACAGGGCCGTGCCGCCCTGGTGGCGGTCGAAGATCCCGATCATCCGCTCCATCTCGCCGAAGGCGCGGCCCACGGCCTCCTCGGCCAGGTCGGCCGAGGGATGCACCGCCGTGATGCTCACGAAGGTGCCCATGAGCGGCAGGGTCCGGGAGACGGTCTTGTCCCCGGTCCCGGCGGCGGCCCGGACCACGGAGGGAACCGCCCCGGCGGCGGCCAGCCCCAGGCCCATCAGGCCGCAGGAGCGCAGGAACGCCCGCCGGGTGAAGATGCTCTGTTTGCTCATTGCCTTTTTCATGCGCTACTCCGATGCCCGGTCCCGTCGGGTCCGGGCTAAGTGTTCTGCGTTGGCTACGCGGCCTCTTCCTCGGCGGCCTGCGCGGCCGCGCCCAGGCAGCGCAGGATGCCGCGCGGGCACTTCTCGGCGCAGACTTCCTTGCACTCCGGCCCGTAGGCCAGACACGCCGCATGGTCGATGTGGATCACGCCGCCCTTGAGCTCGATGCACTTGGCCGGGCATTCCTTGACGCACTTCATGCAGCTGATGCAGCCCACGCCGCAGACGTCCATCACGGACTTGCCCTTGTCCTGCGAGGAACAAAGGACCATGACCCGCGCCGCCTGGGGCACGATCTCCATGATGTTGTTGGGGCACACGGTGACGCAGGTGCCGCAGGAGGTGCACTTGTCCTGGATGACGTGGACCATGCCGTGGGCCATGTACATGGCGTCGAACGGGCAGGCCCGCATGCAGTCGCCCAGGCCGATGCAGGAATAGGAGCAGGCGTCCGGGCTGCCCAGCAGCTTGGCCGCCGCGCAGGAGGACACGCCCTGGTAGTCGTAGCTCTTGGCCACGTTTCCTTCGCTCTTGGCGCAGCGGCGGAAGGCGACCATGGGCTCGGCGGAACCGGCGGACTTGCCGGTCAGCGCCGCGACCTTGGCGGCGGTGTCCGGGCCGCCCGCGCAGCATTTGTCCGCGGGGACGCTGGGGTCGGACACCGCGGCGGCGGCGTAGGACTCGCAGCCCGCGAAGCCGCAGCCGCCGCAGTTGGCGCCGGGCAGGGCGTCGAGCACGGCCTCCACCCGGGGGTCCTCCTCCACTGCCAGGAGTTTGGACGCCACGGCCAGGACCACGGAGCAGGCCAGGCCCAGGCCGAACATGACGAGAATCGATGAAACTAACATGATGCTACCTCTGTGTTACGCTGGTAAACCTTGGCGAAGCCCGCCCCGTTACTCGATCATCCCCTTGAAGGCGAAGAAGGTCAGGGACATCAGCCCCGCCATGACCAGGCCGATGGAGGTTCCGTTCAGGGACTTGGGCAGCCTGGCGATGATCAGCCGCTCGCGGATGCCCGCCATGAGCAGCAGGGCCAGGGTGAAGCCCAGCGACGCCGCGAAGGCGTAGTACAGGGACAACCCGAAGCTGAACGACTTGCGCTGCACCAGGATGGCGATACCGAGCACGGCGCAGTTGGTGGTGATGAGCGGCAGGAAGATGCCCAGCGACTTGTACAGCGGCGGGACCATCTTCTTCAGGAACATCTCCACGAACTGCACCAGGGCCGCGATGACCAGGATGAAGACCAGCGTCTGGAGGTATTCCAGGCCGGTGGGTTTGAGAGCGTATTCCTGCATCAGCCAGGTGAAGGCCGTGGCCATGACGGCCACGAAGATCACCGCGCAGCCCATGCCGAAGGCCACGCCCTTTTCCTTGGAGCAGCCGAGGAAGGGGCAGTTGCCGAGGTACTGGGCGAGCAGGATGTTGTTAACGAAGATCGCCGAAATGAGCATCAGGAAGTAGTCCACAGCTTAGCCCTCCTGAATGATTTGCTTGGATTCGCCGATGCCGCAAGCCCGGCAGCCGCCGCACGAGGCGGCGATGTTGGGCTCGGGCAGGCCCTGGCGCTTGCTCTGCCAGATGGCCAGGTAGTTCATCAGGCCGAGGATGATGCCCAGGCAGATGAAGGCGCCCGGGGCCTCGACCATGAACGTGAACGGCTTGAAGGAGGGGCCGAAGACCGCGTGGCCGAACAGCTTGCCCGCGCCCAGCAGCTCGCGGATGGAGCCCAGGAAGGTCAGGGACATCGTGAATCCGATGCCCATGCCCAGGCCGTCCGCGATGGACAGGTGCACGGGGTTCTTGGCCGCGAAGGCCTCCGCCCGGCCCAGGATGACGCAGTTGACGACGATCAGCGGCACGAAGATGCCCAGGCTCTGGTAGAGCGGGTAGGCGTAGGCCT
>CAYUIN010000349.1:0-3692 GCA_964444695.1 uncultured Desulfocurvus sp. | reverse complement strand
ACCATGGCGGGCGTCCCGCGCGAGAAGATGAACAACGCCTCGGCCCTGTACAGCCTGCTCAGGAACCTCGGCGGCAGCTTCGGCACGGCCTTCGTGACCACCATGCTCGCCCGGCGCAGCCAGTTCCACCAGGCCCGGCTGACAGAGCACCTGACGCCCTACGACGAGCCCCTGCGCCAGACCCTGGACGGCATCGCCGCGCACCTGGGCACCACGGACCTGCACACCGCGGCCGCCGTGGTCTACAAGCTGCTGCTCAAGCAGGCGGCGTACATGGCCTACGTGGACGTGTTCCATCTGCAGGGCATGCTCTTCCTGGCCCTGGTGGTGGGCATGTGGATCATCAAGAAGCCGGAACACGCCCGGGGCGGCGCCCCCGGCGGCGGCGGGCACTAGGGCCGCGACGGGCGGACGCCACGGCGCGGCGGCGCCACGACGACGAAACGACAAAGGGACCATGCCCGGTGGGGCATGGTCCCTTTGTCGTGCGGCCCGGAGGCTGCGGCGGGCCGGGCCCGGTTAGTTGCAGTCCGTGCAGACCCGGTTGCGGCCCTCGCTCTTGGCCTTGTACAGGGCGTCGTCCGCCGCGCGCAGCAGCTCCCGCTCGGGCTCGGCCCAGCCCGCGTCCAGGGTGGCCACGCCCACGCTGATGGTCACGCGCGCCTTCTCCCCGCCCATGCACGGCACGCGCAGGGCCTCGATGGCCGTACGCACCCGTTCGGCCACGGCCCGGGCCTCGGCGGGGTCCACCTCGGGCAGCAGCAGGGCGAACTCCTCGCCGCCGTAGCGCGCGGCCAGGTCCCCGGGGCGGCGGGCCGCCTCGCGCAGGACCCCGGCCACCATGGCCAGGCAGGCGTCCCCGGCCATGTGCCCGTGGCTGTCGTTGAACACCTTGAAGTGGTCCACGTCCAGCATCAGCAGGGACAGGGGCCTGCCGTTGCGCCGGGCCCGGGAGGCCTCGCGCTCCAGCTCGCGGTCGAAATGGCGGCGGTTGGCCAGGTCCGTCAGCCCGTCGCGCATGGACAGGCCGTGCAGCTTCTCGTTGCTCTCGCGCAGCTCGCGCAGCACGCCCGCGTAGCGCTCCACCGCGCGGCCGATGGCGTCCAGCTCCACGAACAGCGCCCGGGGCCCGCCGTCCACGTCGCGGTTGCCCGCGTGCACGGCCTCCAGGGCCCGGGTCACGGCCAGGATCGGCCCCATCACGTGGCGCCGGAAGACCCACACCAGCAGCACCAGCAGGGCGCACAGCGTCCCGGTCATGGCGTAGCTCACGGTGCCCACCCGGTCGGCCTGGACCTTGATGTCCTCGGCCATGGTCACGGCCCGCAGCCCGGCGTCGGTGGCGATGCTGTCCGCCAGGCGGTCCAGCTTGGCCGAAATCTCGGCCCACAGCGCGGCGGCCTCGGCGTCCACGTCCAGGACCTCGGCCTGCATGGCCACGGCCCGGGCCGCGCCCGTGCGGGCCTCGGCCAGCCGCGCGCCGAGGTCCCTGGCGCCCGCGCCGCCGAGGTCCGCCAGGTGCGCCGCCGCCGCGTCGAACAGCCCGTCCAGCGCGCCGCGCCGCGCCGCGAAGTCCTCGGCCGGGGCGCGCAGCAGCACGTCCAGCTCGCGCCAGGCCGCGTTCAGGGCCTGCAACACCCCGCCCATGGCCGCCCGGTCCCCGGCCCCGGGGCGCTCCAGGCGCAGCATGTCCACCGCCGCCACCAGCTCGCCCAGGCCCCGTTCCAGGCCCGCCGCCTCGGCGCGCAGGGCGTCCTGCCGGTCGCGCAGGCGGGCGATGGTGGAGATGCCCTTGAAGACCTTCTGGGCCTCGGCGTGGGTCGCGCTTTCGGGCTCGAAGGCCAGGTCCTGCATCAGGATGCGCGCCGTGAGCCGGTTGGAGCGGCGCACGGCCGGGTCCTTGGCCTGGAAGATGATCTCGCCGAAGCGGCCCAGGCGCTCGATGTTCATGGCCGAGCGCTGCCGGGCCAGGATGTCCGGGATCAGCACCTCGCGCGACTGGCGGGCGCTGGTGGCGATGCGGGTCAGGGTGTCGTGGGAGACCAGGGCCACGAAGGTCAAGACCGCCAGCACGAAGGCGATGGTCAGCAATCCGGCCCGAGTCAGGCGGACGCGCCGCCGGGGCCTGGGCCCGGGGCCCTGTGGTACGCGCTGCTGCATGCCGGATCAGTAGATGCTGAAGGGAAAATACTTGTGGTTGATGCGCTCGTAGGTCCCGTCCAGGCGGATGGTCCGGATGGCCTCGTTGATGCGCTCGCGCAGGGCGTCGTCGCCCTGGCGCACGGCGATGTAGGCCGTGGAGGACGTGGCCTCGCCCGGCAGGGCCTCGCCCGCGAAATCGAACTCGGCGCCCTCGGCGGAGCCCAGGAAATCCAGGCAGTTGAGCGCGTCCGACAGGATCAGGTCCGTCTCCCCGGCGGCCAGCAGGCGGTAGCTGTCCGGAGTGTCCTTGGCCGGGACGATGGTCGAGGTCGCCCCGTAGACGCGCTCCAGGTAGTCGATCTGCACCGTGCCTTCGGCGGCGGTCAGGCGCTTGCCCGCCAGGGCCTCGGGGCTCACGTCGTCGTAGCGCCCGGCCACGGCGATGAAGGCGCTGCGCGAGCGGTAGTAGCTGTCCGTGAAATCGGCCTTGGCGTCGCGCTCCGGGGTCTTGGCCATGCTGGCCACCACGGCCCGGTAGCTGCCGTCGGCCAGCCCGTCCAGGATGTGGTCCCAGTCCACGGCCACGATCTCGCACTCGGCGCCCATGGCCTTGCACAGGGCCTGGGCGATATCCACGTCGAACCCGGCCAAGCGGCCTTCGCCGTCCACATAGTTGAACGGCGGATAGGCCCCCTCGGTGGCGATGCGCATGGTCTCGCCCGCCAGGGCGATGCAAGGCAGGCAGCACAGGAGCACGGTAAAAACGACGCATCGCACGAGGCCCATGGTGTATCCCTCCCCTTTTCTACGCGGCGCCCGCCCCGCCGAAGTGCAAGGCCTGCGGTCCGCCCCCGTACAAAATCACAAAAATGTCGCCCCTTCAAGCACGACGTCCCCGCCGCAGGCAACACGGCCTCGCGCCAACGCCCCGCGCCGCAGCCCGGCCCATGGTGCGTCGCCACCGGCCCCCCGCCGCTGCCGCCGCACACCGCGCACCAAGACACAGCACCCCCGCCCGGCCCACTGCATCCCCAAGCCGCATCCTCCCTCCCCCGCAGACCACGAAAAAAAGGCTTCAGCCAACGGCTGAAGCCTTTTCTTTCTCATGGTGCCGAAGAGGAGAGTCTTCCGCCAACCTCTCGCAACTGACCTAATCCCCTGGAAAAATTCACCCCAGCGGAAATCAGTCGTCACAGCAACGAAAGCACGAAACGGCACAGTCGTCAAGCCTATTATCGGCAAAGCTACATGCCCAACTTGGCAGGTCAGGCGGTCATGACAAGGCAGTGGTCGAAACGCAAGATTACAACCTCCCCGGTGTCCGGCAGGATGTAAACATTTTCAAGGGTGGTGGGCTGGGCGTTGGCGTGCTGTGCGAAGTATTCCACGGGCGCAATGTGCACAACAACCTGGGTCTTGGTGGCCATTTGCGTATCTCCTTGATTTCATCTCAGACCAGTTAATGATGTTTGCCTAGTTGTACCATGGCAAGGAGACAACACAATAGGTTTATATAAATAACTTAACTTGTAAGTCAGCACTGACTTACT
>CAYUIN010000348.1:0-3696 GCA_964444695.1 uncultured Desulfocurvus sp. | reverse complement strand
CCGTTCGACTGCATCCTGATGGACATCCAGATGCCGGAGATGGACGGCCTGGAAGCCACCCGGCTGATCCGCGAGCGCTACGGCAACACGCCGCCCATCGTGGCCCTCACGGCCCACGCCATGAAGGGCGACCGCGAGGTCTGCCTGCGGGCCGGGGCCGACGACTACGTCTCCAAACCCGTGGACATCGACCAGCTGCTGGCCACCCTGGCCAGGGTGCTGCACTAGCCGCCGCGACGTCGCGACGGGCCTTCGCCTGTGCGCCCGCCCCGCCAGGGGCGCGGACCCGCCTAGGCCACGACGCGCGTCCCGGCCCGGCCCTCGACCGCGGCCTCGATGTCCTCCAGGCCGCAGATCACGGCGCGGCCCCCGGTCTCGCGCACGAAGCGCGCGCAGGCCAGGACCTTGGGGCCCATGCTCCCGGCGGGAAAGGCCCCGGAGCGCACCAGGGCCTCGGCCTCGGCCGCGTCCAGGCGCTCCACCAGCCGCTGCTCCGGCCCGCCGTAGTCCAGGTACGCCCCGGGCACGTCCGTGGCGACGACGAAGACGTCCACGCCCACCTGGCGGGCCAGAAGCGCGCTGGTCAGGTCCTTGTCGATGACCGCGTCCACCCCGCAGAAGCGGCGCCCCTCGCGGACCACGGGGATGCCCCCGCCCCCGCAGCAGATGACGACGAACCCGTCGGCCACCAGCCGCCGGATCTCGCGCCGCTCGACCACCGTCACCGGTTCGGGCGAGGCCACCACCCGGCGCCAGCCCTTGGCCGTCTTGCGCACGGGGTACGGGGCGTCGGCGGCCCGCTCCTCGGAGAGTACGGGGCCGATGGGTTTCACGGGCTTGGCGAATCCCGGGTCGTCGGCGCGGACCACCACGTAGGACAACAGGCTGACCAGGGGTTTTTGGGCCTGGGGCCCCAGGCGCATCAGCTCCTCGTCCAGGGTGGACTCGATCATGTAGCCGATCTGGCCCTGGGTCTGGGCCACGAGGATTTCCAGGGGCAGGGCCGTGCCCACGGCGCAGCACTCCTGGCGCAGCATCAGCTCGCCCACCTGCGGCCCGTTGCCGTGGGTGATCAGCAGGCGGTGGCCCTGGGCCAGGCGGGCGGCCTGGGCCAGGGGCAGGCGCAGGTTCTCGAACTGCTCGGCCACGGTGCCCTGCTGGCCCTTGCGGATCAGGGCGTTGCCGCCCAGGGCCAGCAGCAGCGTGGAACGCGGACCCGCCACGGCTAGCGCCCCCCGGCGCGCTCCGCCAGCAGCGGCGGCAGGATCTCGTCCAGGGTGGCGCCCGGGCCGTCGGCGTATTCGTAGCGCACGCGGGCGTAGGGCCTGGTCACGGTGAGGATGCGCGAGAGGTCCACGGGCGTGCCCAGCAGCACCAGGTCGCAGTCCGTGGCGGCGATGGTCGCCTCCAGGTCGGCGATCTGCTCGTCGCCGTAGCCCATGGCGGGCAGCACGGCGCCGATGTGCGGGTAGCGCGCGAAGACCTCCTTCAGCGAGCCTTGCAGGTACGGGCGCGGGTCCACCAGCTCGGCGGCGCCGAACTGGCGCGCGGCCACGGCCCCGGCCCCGAAGGACATCTCGCCGTGGGTCAGGGTCGGCCCGTCCTCCACCACCAGCACCCGCTTGCCGCGCACGGCGCCCTCCGGCCCGTCCAGGCGCACCGGGGACGCGGCCAGCACGATCCTCGCCCCCGGGTTGCAGGACTCGATGGTCCTGCGCACGGTCTCCACCCGGTCCAGGGAGGCGGTGTCCACCTTGTTGATCACGGCCACGTCGGCCATCAGCATGTTGGTCTCGCCGGGGAAGTAGGTCAGCTCGTGCCCGGCGCGGTGCGGGTCGAACACGGTGATCTGCACGTCGGGCCTATAGAACGCGGTGTCGTTGTTGCCGCCGTCCCAGACGATGACGTCGGCCTCGGCCTCGGCCTGGCGCAGGATCTTCTCGTAGTCCACGCCCGCGTAGACCACGGCGCCCATCTCCACCAGCGGCTCGTACTCCTCGCGCTCCTCGATGGTGCAGTGGTGCAGGTCGAAGTCCGCCACCTGGGCGAAGCGCTGCACCACCTGGCGCGAGAGGTCGCCGTAGGGCATCGGGTGGCGCACGGCCACCACGCGCTTGCCCAGGCCCTGGAGCAGGCGGCAGACCTTGCGCGTGGTCTGCGACTTGCCGCAGCCGGTGCGCACGGCGCACACGGCCACCACGGGCCGCGAGGACTCGAGCATGGTGTACGTGGCCCCGATCATGATGAAGTCCGCGCCCTCGGCCATGCAGGCCGAGGCCTTGTGCATGACCTCCACGTGGGGCACGTCGGAATAGGAGAAGGCCACCAGGTCCACGCGGTGGGCGCGGATCAGCTCGCGCAGTTCGGCCTCTGGGCGGATGGGGATGCCCTGCGGATAGCGCTCCCCGGCCAGTTCGGCGGGGTAGGTGCGGCCCTCGATGCCCGAGATCTGGGCGGCGGTGAAGGCCACCACCTCGTAGCGCGGGTTGCCCCGGAAGTAGACGTTGAAATTGTGGAAATCGCGCCCTGCGGCGCCCATGATCACGACTTTCTCGACCACGACGGGCCTCCGTGTTCGGGGCTGGGCTCAGTCTCCGTCCGGCCCCCGGTCGCCGGAGCGGGCCATGGTCTCGGCGCAGGCCCCGCCCACCTCGTGGCCGTCGAAGGAGGCCTCGGCCTCGCGCGGCTCGACGTGGATGGTGACCTGGACGCGCGGCAGGCGGGCGCAGACGGCCTCCTCCACGCGATCGCACAGCGAGTGGGACTCGGCCACGCTGGTGCTGCCGGGCAGCAGCAGGTGGAAGTCCGCGAAGCGCCGCGAGCCGGATTTGCGGGTGCGCAGGCCGTGGTACTGGGCGCCCTCGCCCGCCACCTCGTGGATGGCCTCCACGATGGCTTCCAGCTCCTCGGCGGGCAGGGCCTTGTCCATCAGCCCCGCCAGGGAGCGGCGCATCAGGGACAGGCCGGTGACGACGATGTTCGCGGCCATGAACACGGCGATGGCCGGGTCCAGCCAGGACCAGGACGGCGGCGCCACCAGCAGCACGGCCAGCCCGGCCACCAGCCCGGCGGAGGTCCAGACGTCGGTCAGCAGGTGCCGGGCGTCGGCCTCCAGGGTGATGCTGTCGAATTCGCGCGCCGCGCGCAGCATGCCCCGCGCCGTGAACCAGTTCACGCCCGAGGCGGCCAGGGCCATGATCAGGCCCAGGCCCAGATTCTCCAGGGGCCGGGGGTGCAGGAAGCGCTCCACCGAGGCCAGCACGATGCCGCAGGCCGCGAAGACGATCATCCCGCCTTCCACGCCGCTGGAAAAGTATTCGGCCTTGCCGTGGCCGTAGGCGTGGTCCTCGTCGGCGGGCTGCCCGGCCACGGTCAGCACCCACAGGGCCAGCATCCCGGCGGCCAGGTTCACCAGGGTCTCGGCGGCGTCGGACAGCAGGCCCACCGAGCCCGTGAGCAGCCAGGCCCCGAATTTCAGGCCCAGCGTGGCCAGCGAGGCGGCGATGGAATAGTACGCGTAGCGCACGGGGGTGGTCATGGACGCTTCCCGGCGAAGGGTGGACGAGGGGCCCGGACATCCCGGGCGGGTACGAGTGTAAGCCCCTTTCGCCCGTGGTTCAAGCCGGTTGTGCCCCCGGGGTCGGCGCGGCCGGGGAGCGGCGCGGTCGTGCACCTCCATTCGACGCACTCCGTGGC
>CAYUIN010000347.1:2501-3703 GCA_964444695.1 uncultured Desulfocurvus sp. | reverse complement strand
GAGTCGGCCTCGGTGATTTCCGGGCTGGCGCCGTCGAGGTCGGCGCCCAGGGTGGCGATGTATTCGGTCAGCGCCCGCATGGCGTCGGCCTGGGCGCGTTTGAGGTCGTAGCCCTTGTCGATGGGCTGCTGGATGCCCAGGCTGGGGATGAACATCGTGCCCTTTTGGGTGTCGGCGAAGAGTTCGGCCTCCATGGTCGTCCGGGTCAGGGCGGCGCCGATGGCGTTGGCCACGGCGTGGTGGTCCGGGAGCCGGACTTCGAGGGTCGCGGCCTGGGTCAACAGCGGCGCCAGGGCCTGCGCCGGGCCGCCCATCAGGTAGTAGCGCGCGGGACGGATCTGCTTGCCGCGCAGCAGCTCGTGGATGGTGTACACCGGCTTGTCGTTGATCTCGTCCACCAGGTCGCGCGCGGCCTCCAGGATCTTGCGCACGGCGTAGTCCACGGCGTCGCGGGCCAGCTTTTCGGGGCGCATGTCCCACAGTTCGGCCAGCTTTTCGATGCCCTCGCACGAGGCGGCGGTGTTCCCGAAGCTGCTGGCGCCCAGGTAGTTCAGGGCGTCCGTCAGCGCGGGGGAGCAGGTGCGGCGCTTGGCGTCGCGCTTGTCCTCGTCGGTGCAGTTGGCCAGGGCCGGGCCCTTGCGGTCCGGCCCCACGAACACGCCCTCGGGGCGCACGCGCAGCGCCGAGTCGCCGCCGATGCCGATGGACCTGATCTTCAGCGCGCCCACCAGGGTCGGGTAGGAGCCGACGGTCATGCCCTTTTCCTCGATGACCGGGGCCCCGTCGGCGAATACGGCGATGTCCGTGGTGGTCCCGCCCACGTCGAGGATCACGCAGTCGTCGCGGATCTCGCACAGGGCGATCATGCCCATCACCGAGGCGGCGGGGCCGGACAGGATGGACTGCACCGGATACTCGCGGGACACGGCCAGGGGCATGGTCCCGCCGTCGGCCTTGAGCACGTTGATCTCCGCATGCTCCAGCCCGAAATCCGCCACGCTGGCCTGCACGGCCCCGGCGAAATCGTTGTACGTGCGCCACACGGCGCTGTTGAAATACGCCGTGGCGATGCGCCGGGGGAAGTTGAGGATGCCCGACAGATGATGGCCCATGGTCACGTGGTCCGCGCAGCCCGCCCGGTCCAGGGCGGCGCGCATGGTCTCCTCGTGCCCGGGGTTGCGGGTGGAGAACTTGCCCACGGC
>CAYUIN010000347.1:0-2491 GCA_964444695.1 uncultured Desulfocurvus sp. | reverse complement strand
CTGGGCCAGACCGCGGCCCTGGCCGCCCTGCGCGACGACGCCGCGCACATGGCCTCCACAGCCTCCCCCAGCGCCTGTTCCCCCAGCGGCAGAATCTCGCTGCCGCGATGGTCCACGCTGCCGGGCAGGACGTGAAAATGCCCGCCGATGCGGTGGTTCTCCGGGTTGATGCCGGGGCCGCTGGAGATCAGCACCCCGACCTCCTCGGTCTTGCCCTCGACGATGGCGTTGGTGGACAGGGTCGTGGACAGATTCAGGCGGCGGACGGCGGACGGGTCCACGCCCCGGAGCACGGCGCGCATGGCCTCGCGCACGGAATCCAAGAGGTCGTCGTGGTCCGTGCGGACCTTGGCTTCGGCCACCACGCGGCCCCGGTCCAGGACCACCGCGTCCGTGTGCGTTCCCCCGACATCGATCCCTAGAAGCATGGCGTGCGGCTCCGTTGTTGCGGCGTGAGAATCTTAAAGCTCCCAAAGTCCATACCAATCCCCGGGGCAAGTCAAACCCCTTTTCCGGTCAGCGGCGCGGGATGATTGGCGAACGGTCGAAACACGCGCGGGGCCCCGCCAGACATGGAAGACCCCCGGCGGGAGGTAGTTTCGCCGGGGGTCTTCGATGTGGAAGGCTGGTAGGCCCCTGTCGCTTAGAGAATGGGCAGGTACTTCTTGATCTCGAACTCGGAGACGTGGGTCCGGTACTCGTCCCACTCACGCAGCTTGTTCTCGACCAGGTTCTTGTGCACATGCTCGCCCAGGCATTCCTTCATCAGCTCGGAATCCTTGAGCTCCATGGCCGCCTCGTACAGCGAGCCCGGCAGGGCCTCGATGCCGTGGGCGTCGAAATCGCTCTCGTTGAAGGCGAAGATGTTCTTCTCCACCGCCGGAGACAGCTCGTAGCCCTCCTCGATACCCTTCAGCCCCGCCGCGAGCATCACCGCGAAGCACAGGTACGGGTTGGCCGCCGGGTCCGGACAGCGCAGCTCGATGCGCGTCGCGGCTTCCTTGCCGGGCTTGTACATCGGCACCCGGATCAGCGCCGAACGGTTGCGCTGCGCCCAGGCGATGTACACCGGAGCCTCATACCCCGGCACCAGACGCTTGTAGGAGTTCACCCACTGGTTCGTGACGCAGACGAATTCCTTGGCGTGCTTGAGCAGCCCCGCGATGTACGACTTGCACTCGCCCGACAGGCTGTTGGGGTCCTTGGCGTCGAAAAACGCGTTGCGGCCGTTCTTGAACAACGACTGGTGCACGTGCATCCCCGAGCCGTTCTCGCCGAAGATCGGCTTGGGCATGAAGGTCGCATACGCGCCGTGCTTGCGCGCACTCTCCTTGACCACCACCTTGTACGTGGTGGCGATGTCCGCCATGGCCAGGCCCTCGGCATAACGCAGGTCGATCTCGTGCTGCGAAGGCGCCACCTCGTGGTGCGAATACTCCACCTGGATGCCCATCCGCTCCAAGGCGAAAATGATGTCCCGGCGGATGTCGTTGCCCAGGTCCAGCGGCGGGGCGTCGAAATACCCTCCCGCATCCAGAACCTCCGTCCCCTGCGCATTGGCGAAGACGAAAAATTCAAGCTCGGGGCCCACATAGTAGGTGTAGCCCTTCTCCGCCGCCTTGGCGAGCATCCGCTTGAGCACGTAGCGCGAATCGCCCTCGTACGGCGTCAGATCCGGGTTCTTCACGTCGCAGAACATCCGCGCCACCGGCCGCTCCGTGGGCCGCCAGGACACCAGCTGGAACGTCGTCGGATCCGGGATGGCCACCATGTCCGACTCCTCAATGCGCGTGAAGCCAAGAATGGACGAACCGTCGAAACCCATGCCCTCCTCAAAGGAGGCCTCCAGCTCGTTGGGCGTGATCTGGAACGATTTCAACGTGCCCAGGATGTCTATGAACCAAAATTGGATGAAGCTGACGTTGTAGTCCCTGACGGCCTTGAGCACGTCGTCCGCATTCTTGCAATTGAAGACCGGCGTTGCTTCCATGACGATCCCTCCCGGATACATGGTTCGCGATAACGACTGATGACGACTTCCTATAACATTACAAGAGCAATGCCAGTGAACCGATACGGCGAAATTTCAGGAAGTTGCCAACCCGGTTCCCCAGCCGCCCCGCGCTATTATTCACATATTTGTAAATAATTACAGGGCAATCAACCCAAAATGGCACAATAATGTAAACCGCTTCCAGGCTCAACCACACAATGAGACTTCAGGCCATATATGACCTACGACACCACCACGACCCTTGTCCAGCCTCCACGTCGCGGAGCGGGGGATTGCGCGAGATTGGGCTGGAAAGATGCTATATTTTAGATGTTTACTGGTGGGTGTGGAGGCGAGCGAGGGGGAGAGCGGGGCGGGTGGCCGGCGTTAGGCACCGGCCTCCGGCGGCTCAAGGGCTATGGCCCTTGAGAATCCCGTGATGGGTTGGTTGCGCGGAGGGAGGCGGGCGCGGTTGGGCGGGGAGGCTGCGCCCGGGAT
>CAYUIN010000346.1:0-3716 GCA_964444695.1 uncultured Desulfocurvus sp. | reverse complement strand
CTGGCGATGTGCATGGCCTTCCCGGACCTGCTGCTCTGGCTGCCGCGCCTGGCGCGCTAAGCACCGCATGGAAACGAGAAAAGGCCGCCGCTCCCCGGGGAGCGGCGGCCTTCTGTATTGGGGCCTCAGGGCGCGCGGGGGCTAGCCCTGCATGCGCGAGTAGTATTCCTTGTCGGTGACGGCGGTCCAGGTCAGCCACTCGGCCATGAAGGCCTTGTAGTCGTCGTGGATCTTGCGGGCCATGGGGTCCTTGTCGGCTTCCTCTTCCAGGACCTGGGCGGAGATGCTGCGGAAGGTGTCCAGCACGTCCTGCGGGAAGGGCGTGACCTCGACCTTGGAGTCCTTGCGGATCTCGGCCAGGGCGCGGGCGTTCTCGATGTCGAACTCGGCCAGCATGACGTTGGTGATCTTGGCGGCGGCGCAGTCCAGCACGGCCTTGAGGTCGTTGGGCAGGGCGTCGTAGGCGGGCTTGTTGAACACGGCCTCGGTGTAGCCCGTGGGCTCCTGCCAGCCGGGGGTGTAGTAGTACTTGGCCACGCGGTTCAGGCCCATGCGCAGGTCCAGCAGCGGGCCGACCCAGTCCGTGGCGTCGATCACGCCGCGCTCCATGGAGGTGTAGACCTCGCCGCCGGGCAGCAGGACCACGGAGGCCCCGGCCTTGGAGTAGACCTTGCCCGCCAGGCCCGGGAAGCGCAGCTTCAGGCCCTTGAGGCTATCCACGTTCTCGATCTTCTTGTTGAACCAGCCGCCCATCTGGAAGGAGGTGGTGCCCAGGGGGCGGGGCATCAGGTTGAAGGGCGCGTACAGCTCCTCCCAGAGCTTCATGCCGTTGCCCGCGTGCAGCCAGGCGTTGTAGCCGGTGGAGTTCATGCCGAAGGGCACGGAGGTGAACCACTGGGTGCCGGGGTGCTTGCCCGCCCAGTAGTACGAGGCGGAGTGGTAGCACTGGACCATGCCCTGGGACACGGCGTCGAAGCAGCCCAGGGGCGGCACCAGCTCGCCGCCGGCGTAGACCTCGATGGTCAGGTCGCCGTCGGACAGCTCGCCCACGAGCTTGGCGAAGCGCTCGGCGCCGGTCTGCAGGATGGGCATCCCGGCGGGCCAGCTGGTGACCATTTTCCAGGAGTACTTTTCCTTGGCCAGGACGGCGGGAGCGGCGACGGTGGTCGCGGCGGCTCCGGCGGCCAGGCCGACTGCGGATTTTTTCAGAAATTCACGGCGTTTCATACTGTGTCTCCTCGGGGGGAATTAAGGGTACGTCATATAATCGATCGGGTTGGGATAGCGTATTTTTGCTGGGAGGGAAAGAGGTGGGCGGGCGGGCGGGGAGAGGGGTGGAAAAGGAGAAGGGAAGAGGAATGGGAATGGGGAAGGGGCAAGGGGAAAGAAGATGGAGGGGGTTTTCCCCGCGCCGTCGCACCTCCGGGGCAGGCTGAGGAGACCTTCCCCGCGCCACCACGCCAGCGGACCGCACCGAGGGATTTTTTCCTGACCCCGCCTCGCCCCTGATTCCGACCCCGGCTCAGGCCTTGGACGAAAAGAATATCCCCGTCCAGTCCATGGCCGAAGCCCAGGACGTCTTCACCGCCTCGCGCTCGAACCCCAGCCTTCCGGCCATGGTCTCGAACCCCGCCCAGTCCGCATCCTCCAGGCTGGTGATCAGGTCGAACAGGGCCTGGTGGTCGTTGCCCGGGTCGCGGCGCAGCGAGGCCTTCAGCTTGGCCTCGATGGGCAACAGCTCCGACACCTCGGCCATGGGCATGCCCAGGATCGCGTCCAGCAGCGAGAAGATGCCCAGCAGGAACATCGTCTCCGGATTGAAGCCCCAGTAGTCGTACTCGCGGGTGATCAGCTCCAGGAAGCGGCCGCGCTGCATGGACAGGGCCGCCAACTCCTGCGGGGCCTCCTCCTGGCCGGACATGTCCGCCAGCAGCACGGCCCGCAGCCAGCTCTTGAGCTTGGTCCAGCCCAGCAGATGCACCGCGTGGTCCACGGATTCGATCTTCTGCAACAGGCCGAAGGCCGGGCTGTTCAGCAGGGTCAGCAGCCGGAAGCTCACGGCCATGTCGCCCTTCACGGCCTCGGCCATGGCCTCCAGGTCCGCGTCGCCGGACTCGATGAGCCGCAGCATGTGCAGCCGCGAGACCTCGTTGGAGCTCAGCTTGCGCCCGGGGATCATCTCCGGTTCCTTGAGGAACGGGCCCTGGAACAGGGTGAAGCCCTGGGCCTTGGCGGTCTCGAACTGCTCGCGGCTGCGCACGCCCCGGGCCAGCATCAGGGCCTTGGGGGCCGCCAGCTTGGCGAAGGCGGGAGTCAGCGCGCCGGGGGCGTGCTCCATGGCCAGCGCGTCGGCCAGCTTGGCCGCGCCCAGGGCCGGGGAGCCCGGAGACACGTCCAGGGCCAGGCCGTAGCCGTCGGCGCGCATGGCCTCCAGGGCGTCCAGCAGCTTCTTGCCGGGCTTGGCCTCCAGCCGCAGGCGGATCCAGCCCAGGTCGCGGGGCAGGGCGTGGTGCAGCCCGCGCACGATGCCCGCCGCGTCGCAGGGCAGCATGACCTTCTTGCCGCGCTCCATGGCCTCCTGCAGGCCGTAGTAGGTGCTGGACGACAGGCTGGCGGCGGCGCTTTCCTGCCCGGGGAAGACGCGGAAGATGCCCTCGCGGACCTCGCCGCCGCGCAGCTCGTAGCCCCAGATGCGCCGGGCGCCGTCCAGGATGGGCTGCTTGGAAAAGAACACATGGGCCGGTGCCTTGGGGCTGTCGCTGTGCGGCATGGGAGACTCCTGATTTCCGCATACGATACCCCCGGCGCGAAGAAATGGTCAATGGGATATCGTCCGGGGCCGCAGGAGCTTGCGATGGTCTTGCCAACAGGGGGCGCCTGGGCTAGCTTCCGTTTCCTTTCACTGACGGGCATCTCGGAACCAAGGGGGAGCGATGCAGCGGGACAAGCTGCGCTACGACGTCAACGATTGCCCCCCCTGGGGCGTCTGCGCCCTGCTGGCGCTGATTCACGTCCTGTTGATCTTCGACGGGATCATCTTCATCCCCAACGTCGTCGCCAAGACCGTGGGCGTGCCGACCGAGACGCTGCAGTTCGTGACCTTCGGGTGCATCCTGGTGGCCGCGCTGGGCACCTGGGTCCAGGGGCGCCGGCCCCTGGGGCTGGGCTCGGGCTTTCTGCTCTTCAGCGGTTCGTACAGCGCGTTTCTGGTCTGCTCGGTGGACGCCGTGCGCATGGGCGGTTTCGGGACCCTGGCCACCATGGCCCTGCTCACCGTGCCGCTGGTCTTCCTGTACACCTTCTTCATCCGGTTCTTCCGGCACATCATCACCCCCGCCGTGGGCGGGGTCGTGGTGCTGCTGGTGGGCCTGTCCCTGGTGAACATCGGCATGGACATCTGGGGCGGCGGCGCCACCACGGCGGCGGACGCCCAGGCGCGCTTCCTGGTGGGGCTGGCGGCGGTGGTGCCGCTGACGCTGTGCATGCTCTTCGGCGGGGCCCAGCTGAAGATGTGGAGCCCGCTGCTGGCCCTGGCCTGCGGCTACGCGGCGGCCTCCGGGGCCGGGATGCTGGATTTCGAGTTGACCCGCCAGGCGGCCTGGTTCGGCCTGCCGCCCCTGGCCTGGCCGGGGCTCGAGACGCACATCACCATGGACCACGCCCCGCTGCTCTTCGCCTTCGCCATGGCCATGCTCGCCAGCGTCATCGAGAGCACC
>CAYUIN010000345.1:0-3718 GCA_964444695.1 uncultured Desulfocurvus sp. | reverse complement strand
GGTGGCCCGGATGCGCTCCCGGTCCGCCTCCAGCCCCGCCACGCAGTTGCGGGTGAAGCTGTCCACCGCCCCGGCCAGGGCCTCGGCCCCGGCCAGCAGGGCGTGGATGATCACCGGCTTGAACACGTTGAGCTCGAAATTGCCCTGCGACCCGGCCACGGCCACCGTGGCGTCCAGGCCCATGGCGTAGGTGCAGGCCATGGTCAGGGCCTCGCACTGGGTGGGGTTGATCTTGCCGGGCATGATGCTGGACCCGGGCTCGTTGGCGGGCAGCACCAGCTCGCCGATGCCGCAGCGCGGCCCGGAGCCCAGCCAGCGCACGTCGTTGGCGATCTTCATCAGCGCCACCGCCGCCGTGCGCACCGCGCCCGAGGCGCCCACCAGCGCGTCGTGGGCGGCCATCAGCGCCGGGCGGCTCGCGGCGGGGTAGTACGGCTGCCCCGTGAGCGCGCACAACTCGGCCACGGCCAGCCCCGCGAACTCCGGGTGCGCGCCCAGGCCGGTGCCCACGGCGGTCCCGCCCAGGGGCACCTCGTACAGCGGCTCCAGGGCGGCGTGCAGCCCGGTCGTGACCCCCGCCACCTGCGCCGCGTAGCCCTCGAAGACCTGGCCCAGGGTGATGGGCACGGCGTCCTGCAGGTGCGTGCGCCCGGTCTTGACGATGTCCGCGAAGGCCTCGGCCTTGGCGTCCAGGGCCTCGGTCAGGGCGTCCAGCGCGGGCAGCAGGCGGCCTTCCAGGGCCTCTACCGCCGCCATGTGCATGGCCGTGGGGAAGGCGTCGTTGGTGGACTGGCCCTTGTTCACATGGTCGTTGGGGTGCACGGGGTCCTTGCGGCCCGGCTCGGCCCCGGCCAGCTGCGCGGCGCGGTTGGCCACCACCTCGTTGACGTTCATGTTGGTCTGCGTGCCCGAGCCGGACTGCCAGACCTTCAGGGGAAAATGCGCGTCCAGGGCGCCCGAGGCGGCCTCGGACGCGGCGCGTTCGATGAGCGCCGCGACCTGCGGGTCGAGCAGCCCCAGGTCGCGGTTGGTCCGGGCGGCGGCGATCTTGATCCGCGCCAGGGCGTGGACCACGGCGGGCGGCATCAGCTCCGAGCCGTAGGCGAAGTTCAGGCGGGCGCGCTGGGTCTGCGCGCCCCACAGGGCGTCGGCAGGGACCTCCACTGGGCCCAGGCTGTCGTGTTCGATGCGGGTCGGGGTCTTGGGGTCGTCGCTCATGGATCCGTCCGGGGCTGGGGGTTCGCGCCGCGCGCGGCCCTGCGCCGGGCCGCGATCTCATTCATAAAGCACGAAACGCAGGGATTTGTCACCCTTGCCGCGATACATGGCGACGTCGGCGCGGGTCAGGATGGTCTGGGCGTCGTCTCCGTGGCGCGGGTAGACGCTGACGCCGATGCTCACCCCGAGGCGCACGGCCTGCCCGGCCACCTCGAAGGGGGCGTCCATGGCGTGCTGGATCTTCTCGGCCACGGCCTCGATGGTCCCGTGGTCGTCCGCGGCGAAAATGACCGCCGTGAACTCGTCGCCGCCGATACGGGCCAGGGTGTCGGACTTACGGATGCAGGCCGAAAACCGCCGGGCCACCTCGCGCAGGACCTTGTCGCCCCACTGGTGCCCGTGGGTGTCGTTCACGGCCTTGAACTCGTTGAGGTCCATGTAGAACACCGCGCAGCTGGCCCCCGTGCGGTCCGCCCGGGCCAGGGCCTGTTCCAGGCGGTCGCGGAACAGCCTGCGGTTGGGCAGGTCGGTCAGCGGGTCGTGCAGGGCCTGGCGGCGCTGCTCGTCCTCGGTGGCCTTGCGCTGGGTGATGTCCGAGACGGTCATGGCGAAATAGCCCGGCTCCCAGCTGAACACGCGCAGGTTGAACCACACCCCGCGCGGCGGGTAGAACATCTCGGCGCTGCGGGTGCGCTGCGTCCCGGCCACGGTGTTCATGAAGTCCACCCAGCGGTACAGCTCGTCCTGCAGGTCCGGGAACAGCTCGCGCGCCGTGCGCCCCAGGGCCCGTTCGCGGGGAATGCCCGTCAGCGCCTCCAGGGCCGGGTTCACGTCCAGGAACAGATAGTCCCTGGGGCGGCCCGCCTCGTCGCTGACGATGCGGCAGTACGCCACGCCCTCCTGCATGGAATGGAACAGCAGGCGGTACTTGCGCTCGGAGTCGGCGGTGCGGTGGACCTGCGTCAGCAAAAGCTGCGCCCCGACGAAGCAGGCCAGCAGCAGCCCCGAGCCCAGCAGCGAGAGCAGCAGCGCCGGGCGCCGGGCCAGGGCCAGCTCGCGCTGCCACTGCCCGGCCTGCACGTCCAGCCCCAGGGCCACCAGCGGCCCGCCCTGCCAGCCCGCCCGCGCCACGGGCACGTGCGCCGTGACGAACACGCCCCAGCTGTCCCGGTACGGGCCCAGGACCAGCCCGCTGCCCGCCGAGGGAAAGGCCTCCGCCGTGGGCGCCGCGCGCAGCGGGGCCTCGCGCCCCGGAGCGCGCGCTCCGTACTCGCCCGGCCGGGTGGACACCGCCAGCACCCGGGGCCGCTCGCCGCCCAGGGCGTAGAGGCTGGCCGTGTCCACGGCGTCGTCCACGGCCTCGATGGCCTCCAGGCGGGACTTGAGATGGTCGTAGGCCTCGCGCCGGTCCTGCTCGTCGCCCGTGGCCAGGATCAGGGCGCGTTCATGGTCCAGGCCCGCGGCGGCCACCTGCGCCCGGGACAGCAGGTCCCGGCGCAACTGGGCATCGCACTCGCCGGCCTCGCGCCGGGCGGAGAAGGCCGTGAGCAGCAGCACGGCGCCCAGCAGCGGCAGGAGCACCGCGATCCAGCGCACGCGCTGGCGCAGCAGCTTGGGCGAAAGGGCCACGCTGAACAGCCACAGGGACACGGCCAGCACGGCCGCCGCCCCGGCCCGCAGCGTCATCCAGACGCCGAACAGTTCCAGGCCGCCCCCGGCCTCCAGGGCCTTGGACACGGGCTGCATGGACAGCCCGCAGGCCGCCACCACCCCGCCCCCGGCCACGACGGCCATGGCCAGGGCCGCCACGAACAGCAGCGCCCGCCCCGTGGCCTCGCTGCGCGCCGCCCGCGCCAGGGCCCAGGACGCCAGCAACCCGGAGAGGATGCCGAAGACCACCCCCGCCGCGCGCAGCGGGTTGATCACGCCCGTGCCGAAGGCCGCGAAATACACGGCCATGAGCAGGGCGTAGGCCCACAGAGCGGCCCCGCGCCGCCCGCCCACGCGCACGTGCATCTCGGACCAGAACTCCACCAGGCAGACCATGGACCCGAGGTACATGGCCGAGCGCAGGGCCACGGCCCAGAACGACTCCGGCGAGGAATACGCCCACAGTTCCAGGCAGCACGCGGCGCCGGACAGCAGCCCGAAGGCCCCCAGCCAGTACAGCGGCAGCCGCCTGAGCGAGCTGCGGCCCGCACAGACGCAGACCGCGCCCAGCAGGCACTGCGCCGTGGCGCCGAGCAGCAGGACGAAATCGTCCCCCAGAAAGGGCAGAGTCGGAGTGATGGGGTGCATTCGTATTCCAAGAGTTACCAGGACAAACGCTTTCGGCGTACATACGCCAAACCCATGGAAATGACAAAGGCAAATCCGAGTTGGGCGACTGCTCTGCGCCCAGGCGCACGGGCCGGGCGACGCAGCGCGGCGGGGCCGGGAGGGGGGGCCTGCGGCGGCGGGGACGACGGCCGGGGGACGCGGCCCGGCCCGGGCGGCTACT
>CAYUIN010000344.1:0-3735 GCA_964444695.1 uncultured Desulfocurvus sp. | reverse complement strand
AGGCCGCCGCGCTGATGATCTGGGCCACGGCCTACTGGGTCTCCAAGGCCTGGGAGAACATCGACATGGACGACTACGTGCGCGACGTGAGCTGAGCGCCGCGTTCCGATGCATCGTTTGCAAGCCGCGCCCCGCGCGGCTTTTTCTTTGCCCGGCGTGCGGGGCGGTTTTTCCGTGGCCCGGGGGCGTCTGGCCCTTAAGGAAACCGCCCGCCGTGCCGATAAGTCCGATGAGCCAATGGGCGGGACGCCTCGCGCCGTGTTCACCGGGGCCCGCCAAACGAGCAAGGAAACCGTCATGACCAAGGGAATTTTCTGGGCGGTCGCCGGGGCGCTGCTGCTGGCGGGATGCAGTTCGCAGATCCCCTACGCGACCACCTACAAGATGACCGGGCAGCACAAGATGCAGGCCGCGGAGCATTGGAACATCCTGGCCGCCGACGTGGCCGACCGCGTGCGCGCGGCCCTGGACGACCGGGTGGAGCTGCGCCTGTTGGCCGTGGACGTCTCCACGGACCAGGAGCAGGGGCCGTTCCACAAGGTGTTCAAGGAGCTGCTCGTCTCGCAGCTCGTGCAGCGCGGGGTGCAGGTGCCCGAGCGCCAGGAGAACCAGCTGGAGCTGGTCTACTCGGTGCAGGTGCTCCGGCACAACGGCCGCTTCCAGCGGCCCCCGCCGGGCCTGCTGACCCTGCTGGGCGCGGGCGTGGCCGTCTCGCGGGACATCACCACCGAGTTCATCTACGGCGCGGCGGGCGCGGGCCTGTTGCTGGACGTTGCCGCCGGGCACCTGACCAGCCATTCCGACCAGGAGGTGGTGATCACCACACGCCTGGTCTGGAAGAACCGCTACGTGGTCCACGCCAGCGACATCTATTACATCAACGACGCGGACAACCTGCACTACGGCGAGCCGCTGGCCCCGTACGGCATGGCCGAGGTCGATCCGCTGGAAGGCATCCAGGCCAAGACCATGGGGGTCCGCAATGAATAGCCGCACCATCGCCGTACCCTGGCGGGCCGCGTTCGGGCTGGGCTTCCTGGGCCTGGCCCTGGCGATGGCCCTGGGGCTTTCCGGCTGCGCCGGGCTGGCCGTGGGCGAGCCCGAGGCCCCGGCGGCGCCCGAGCCGTTCCTGCAACCGCTGGGCGCGGGCTGGGAGGGCGAGGCCATGATCGCCCAGAACCACGTGGGCGCCGACGGGCTGGCCGCGAACCTGGTGAACCGCCTGCCCCTGGGCGCGCGTATCCTGTGCGCCACCTTCGTGGACCGCGACGACTTCGATTCCAGCTCCTCCTTCGGGCGGCTGGTGGCCGCGCAGTACGCCTCGCGTCTGGCCCAGGCCGGGTTCTCCGTGCTGGAGTTCCGCCTGCGGGCGGAGATGGGCGTGCGCGTGGGCGAGGGCGAGTTCGTGCTCTCGCGCAAGACCGCCCAGTACATGAGCGAGAACTACGACGCCCACGCCGTGCTCGTGGGCAGCTACACCGTGGACCGCCGGGCCGTGTTCGTCTCGGCGCAGGTGGTGCGGCTGGACACGGGCGTGGTCCTGGCGTCCTACGACTACGCCGTGCCCAACACGGGCGCCGTGGCCCGCATGCTTCAGGACCGCGCCGCGCGGGTGGACTTCGCGGGCTACCTGCGCTCGCGGGGCGCCTCGGGCGCGCCCATGGCGGGGATGGCCCCGGCGGGCACGGGCCTGGGCAGCCTGGACCTGGGGCTGGACACCGGCTCGATGCTGGAGTTCCCCCAGCGCGTGCCCGGGCCGCAGCCGCTCACGGGCACGGACCTGGCCGCGCCGGGTCAGGAGACCGAAAGCGGCGGGCCGATCCGCCTCTTCCCGCCCACGCGGCTGCAATAGGCCCCCGGGGCGGGCTGCGCACCGGGCGTATTTTGCGCCCACGGACGAAAATCGCTCGCAGCACAGGGCCGCGCTTGGCGCGGCCCTGTTTTTTGCGTGCGCCGGGCCGGGCGCGCCGGGGCTTCCGGCCCGTGGTCCGCTGTGCTAGTCTGCATCCCGCACCCCGCGCCAAGGAGGCCCGCCATGCGACCCGATTCTTCCCCGCGCCCGCTGCTCCCGCTGCTGCTCGCCGCCCTCGCGGCCTGCGCGCTGGCGGGCTGCGCCGTACACATCGACGCCTTCCGCGACTACGACAAGCCCCTCAAGGAGACCGTGCTTTCCGGCTCGGCCCGGGAGAAGATCCTGGTCCTGCCCGTGCGCGGGACCATCGGCCTGGACAGCGACGAGGGCCTGGGCCGCCGCTCGCCGTCCGTGGTCCAGGACGTGGCGGCCATGCTGAAGAAGGCCGAGGCCGACGAGGACGTGCGGGCGCTTTTGATCCAGGTGGACAGCCCCGGCGGCACCGTGGTCGCCAGCGACGTGCTGTATCACGAGATCATGGCCTGGCGGCAGCGCACGGGCGCGCCCGCCGTGACGCTGATGATGACCGTGGCCGCCAGCGGCGGCTACCAGGCCTCCCTGGCCGGGGACTGGATCACGGCCCATCCGTCCACCGTCACCGGCAGCATCGGCACGGTGTTCATCCGGCCCGACGTGGCCGGGCTGATGGACAAGATCGGCGTGGACGCCGAGGTCACCAAGTCCGGCGCGCACAAGGACATCGGCTCGCCGCTTCGGCACTCCACCGCCGAGGAGCGGGCCATCTTCCAGGAGATGATCGCGGACATGAATGCGCGCTTCCTGGCCCTGGTGGCCGAGCGCCGGGGGCTTGACCGCGCGGCCCTGGACAGGGTAGCCGATGCGCGGGTATACACCGCCTCGCAGGCCCTGGGCCTGGGGCTGGTGGACGCCGTGGGCCACGCCGAGGACGCCCTGGCGGAGCTGCGGCGCCGCGCCGGGCTGCCCGACGAGGCCCGGGTGGTGGTCTACCGCCGCCGCGAGTTCGGCGACGACACGCTGTACAACCCCGCCACCGCCAGCGCGCGGGAACCGGGCACCATCGACCTGGGGCTCTCGCGCTTCTTCGCGGTGCCGCGCACCGGGTTCTACTATCTCTGGGCGCCGGAATACGGGCGCTGACGGAGCACACGCCGCCGCGCGCGGCACAAGGGAGGACGAACATGGACGAGTGGGTCGTGAAGGGAACCTATCCCGACTACAACGACGAGGCATACACGGAATTCAAGCGCTGGAGCGACGTCTGCGAGGACGTGGCCCTGTACCCGGACCGCAACGTCCGCGTGGTCAAGGACGAGGCGGGCGGCATCCGCGTGGAGATCAGCGTGGAGCTGGCGACCTTCGTCGAAGGCATCTAGCCGGGACGCCGAAACAAGAAAGCCGGGAGCGCGAGCTCCCGGCTTTTTGTTTTGTGCGGCGGGCCTGGCGGTCCGTTAGGCGTCCAGGTCCAAAAGCGGCTGGATCACGGCGCGCAGGGCCGTGGGCGTGGGGCCGTCGCCGCCGATCTTGGCGATGGGGAAGCCCTCGTCGCCCGAGCGGGCCACTTCGGGATCCAGCGGGATGCGGCCCAGAAAGCGCAGGCCGGTCTCCTTGGCCAGGGCCTCGCCGCCGCCGCTGGCGAAGATGTTCTCCACGTGCCCGCATTTGGGGCAGACGTAGCCGCTCATGTTCTCCACCAGGCCGAAGACCTTGTTGCCCACCTCGGCGCAGAAGGTCACCGAGCGGCGCACGTCGTCCACGGCCACGCCCTGGGGCGTGGTGACGATGATCGCCTCGGCCTCGGGGCCGATCTCCTGCAGGGCGGACAGGGGCTCGTCGCCGGTGCC
>CAYUIN010000343.1:0-3740 GCA_964444695.1 uncultured Desulfocurvus sp. | reverse complement strand
CCTCATCGCCCTGGACGACATCGGCACCGGGCACTCCAACCTGGACCGCATCTCCCAGATCAAGCCCGACATCATCAAGATCGACAAGGGACTGATCCGCGACATCCACGCCGAGTACCACAAATACGAGATCACCAAGTCCCTGGTGCGCCTGTCGCGCAACATCGGGGCCATGGTCGTGGCCGAGGGCGTGGAGTGCGAAGAGGAGGTCCTGCTGCTCATGGGCCTGGGCGTGGACATCTTCCAGGGGTTCTACTTCGCCCGGCCCGCCCCCGCGCAGGACACCCCGCCCGCCACGCCCCGGCGCGTGGCCCAGGTGGCGCGCAACTTCCGCCAGAAGGTCATCGACACCATCAACGAGAAGAAGCTCCTGCACGAGACCTACGACCGCGCCCTGCGCGAGATCGTGGAGGCCCTGGCCGCCAGCGCCCCGCGCCAGTTCGACAGGACCCTGGTGGACCTGATGCACTCGCACGACGACATCGAGTGCATGTACGTGCTCAACGCCGCCGGGCGCCAGATCAGCTCCACCATGTGCAACCCGTATTCGGTGTCCGAGTCCAAGCGCTTCATCTACCAGCCCGCCCCGCGCGGGGCGGACCACTCCCTCAAGGAATACTTCCTGCCGCTGTCCGCCGGGCTCGACAAGTACACCACCGAACCCTACATCTCCATGGCCAGCGGCAACCTCTGCTCCACCATTTCGGTGCGCTTTTCCGACGCCAGGAACCGGCAGTTCATCCTCTGCGTGGACATCCTCGTGCGGCACTGATCCCCAGGGCGGAAAGGAAGCGGTTTTCTTCTGGAAACAGCTTCTCTTGTTGTACTGGCGGTGCGCTTGCGATAGGGTTTCATAATCCGTGCACCGTGCGGGCGGAGGCTTTTCGCCGTGCACTCCACCTTGGGCCGAGGGGGCGACCAAGGCAATGCGTTCCAAAATCAGGCAATGCGGGCAGTCCCTGCTCCTGTTGCTCCCCGCACTCGCGATCCTCGGAGGGGCGGCGGCGTTCATGTATTCCCTGAACGCCGCCAAGAACGAGGAGCTGATCCGCACCAGGGCCAGAAGCAGCGTCCAGGTGGCCGCGAAGCTCCTGGAGCAGAACGTCCAGGCCGTCCTGGCCGATCTGCAGTTCCTGGCCGGCATGCACGAGGCCGCCGACATCGTCACCAAGGGCCCCTCGCGGGACGCCCGCCGCACCCTGACCCAGTTCTCCGCCGCCAAGGGCGTCTACGACCAGATCCGCTTCCTGGACATCACGGGCATGGAGCTTTTGCGGGTGGACCGCGTGGGCCAGGCCTCGGTGAGCGTCCCGGCCCAGCGCCTGCAATTCAAGGGCGGCCGCTACTACGTGGCCGAAGGCCTGACCCTGACCCGCGACGAGGTCTACATCTCGCCCCTGGACCTGAACGTGGAACGCGGCGAGCTCCAGAAGCCGCAAAAGCCCATGCTGCGCTTCGTGGCCCCGGTCTTCGACCGCGCCAACCAGCGCCGGGGCATGGTGATCCTGAACTACCTGGGCGACACCCTGCTGCAACTGCTGGACGGCCTGGAAGGCGACGGCGGGATGCTGCTGCTCAACGAACAGGGCTACTGGCTGCGCGGCGGCGGCAAGGACAGGGATTTCGCCTTCATGTTCCCCGAGCGCGCCGGGCGGACCTTCGCCCGGGAGCACCCCCGGGCCTGGGCCGCCATGGAAGAGGACACACGCGGCCAGCTGCTGACGCAAAGCGGCCTGTACACCTTCCGCAGCCTGTGCCTGGGCGGGTCCATCCAGAGCGAAAACGAAGCCCCGCCCGTGCATGCCGCGGGCTGCTGGAAGATCGTCTCCCACGTGCCCACGGCCGCGCTGCGGGCGGGCTCGCGGGAATTCCTGAACAAGCTCGCCATGCTGGGCGTGCCCATCGTGCTGCTGCTGCTGGCCGGGGCCCTGCTCGTCTGCCGGATGCGGGCCAAGACCCAGGAGGCGCGGCTCTCGATCATCGAGCAGAACGCCTCCTTCGAGCGCTTCGTGCCGCAGCAGTTCCTGTCCCTGCTGGGCAAGGGCAGCCTGAAGGACGTGGAGCTGTCCACCTGCGTCCAGCGGCAGGTGACGGTGCTGTTCTCCGACATCCGCTCCTACACCAAGCTCTCCGAGGGCATGGGCGCGCGCGGCGTGTTCACCCTGCTCAACGACTATTTCGAGCACGTCTCCCGGCCCATCGACGCCAACGGGGGCTTCGTGGACATCTTCATCGGCGACGCCATGATGGCCCTGTTCCCCGAGTCCGCCGAGGACGCCCTGCGCGCCGCCGTGAGCATGCGCCGCGACCTGCGCGAGTTCAACGAGCGCCAGCGCGAGAAAGGCGCCAAGCCCGTGCTGGCGGGCTACGGCCTGCACCGCGGCGAGGCCACCCTGGGCACCATCGGCAGCCGCAAGCGGATGCAGACCACGGCCATCGGCGACACGGTGAACCTGGCGGCGCGCATCGAGTCCGCCACCAAGGTCTACAAGGTGGACATCGTGGTTTCCGACGCGGTGTACGACGCCCTGCCCGACCCCAGGGCCTTCTCCCTGCGGCACATCGACACGGTGCGCGTCAAGGGCAAGCAGGAGCCCGTGGCGCTGTACGAATGCTTCGACGCGGACCCGCCCGAACTGGCCAGGGCCAAGGCCGAGACCTCGGCCCTGCTGGACGAGGGCATGGGCCTGTACATGGCGGGGGACTTCCAGAAGGCCCTGGAGGTCTTCACGGCCTGCGCCCAGGCCAGCCCCGAGGACAGCATCCCCCCGCTGTACATCAAGCGCTGCTCGACCCTGATGCGCGTCCCGCCCGGGCCGGACTGGGCGGGCATCAGCACCCTGTAGCGCCGCAAGCCCCAAGGAGGCTGCCATGCCGTTCATCGATTGGACGACCAAGAACGAGGTCGGCGTCGCCGAGGTGGACGCCCAGCACAAAAAGCTCTTCGAGCTGCTCAACCGGCTGCACGAATCCGTGGTCCAGGGCAAGGAGCAGTCCGAGCTGTACGCCATCCTGGACGAGCTCATCGAGTACACGGTGGTCCATTTCAAGACCGAGGAGGACCTGTTCCTCAAATACGACTACCCCGGCTACCAGGAGCACAAGGGCGTCCACGACGCCCTGACCCGCACGGCCCTGGAGCTCCAGGAGAGCCTGCGCGAGGGCAGCGCCGTCCTGTCCTTCGAGCTGCTGGACTTCCTGAACACCTGGCTGACGGAGCACACCCTGGGGCTGGACCAGCAGATGGGCCCGTTCCTCAACGACAAGGGCGTCTTCTAGGGAGCGGTATGGCCTTCATCGAATGGAGCAGGAAGAACGCGGTGGGCGTCTCGGTCATCGACGAGCAGCACCGGGAGCTTTTCGGGCTGCTGAACCGGCTGCACGAGTCCGTGGTCCAGGGCAAGGAGCAGGGCGAGCTGCACGCCATCCTCGACGAGCTGGTGGACTACACGGTGTACCACTTCCAGACCGAGGAGGACCTGCTCCGGGAATACGACTACCCCGACTTCGCCGCCCAGAAGCGCTCCCACGACACCCTGGCCCGCACGGTGCTGGAGATGCAGGCCCAGCTGCGCGAGGGCAGCGCCAGCCTGTCCTTCGAGCTGCTGGACTTCCTGCACTCCTGGCTCATGGACCACACCGTGGGCCTGGACCGCGAGATGGGCCCGCACCTCAACGCCCGGGGCGTGCTCTGAGCGCGGCCGGGGCCGGGCCCCGGGCGCAGAAACGCGGACAGGCCG
>CAYUIN010000342.1:0-3750 GCA_964444695.1 uncultured Desulfocurvus sp. | reverse complement strand
AACGCCGCCCGGTGCGTGACAGCCGGGCGGGGGTCTGGTAGCGGGGCGGGAGGAGATCGTTGCGTATGGGTATGAAGTTTCTGGATGCGAACCTGCTGGACCATTTGCAGCGGCCCGAGTTCGCGGAGCTGCGCGAGGCGTTCGGCAGGCGGAAGTATGCGGCCAAGGCGCTGGTCTTCGGGCCCTGCGAGTCGGAGAACCTGGTGTTCATCGTGGCCTCGGGCCGGGTGCGGGTCTACCTGTCCTACGAGGACAAGGAATTCTCGCTGGGCATCCTGGGCAAGGGCGACATCTACAGCACGCATTCGGGGACGTTCATCGAGGCCCTGGACGAGGCGGAGCTGCTGGTGACGGACGTGCGGACCTTCCGGCGGCGGATGGTGGGCATCCCGGAGGTCACCACGACCATGGTCCGGGTCCTGGGCAACATCCTGCGCAATTCCTTCTCGATCATCGACGGGCTGGTGTTCCACGACGTGGGCAAGCGCCTGGCGGCGCTCTTGGCCGTGGAGGCCCGCAAGGGCGGGCGGCCCGAAGGCGAGGGGGTGCTGCTGCACCTGGACCTGCCCGTGGAGCAGCTGGCCTGCCTGGTGGGCGCCACGCGCCAGACCGTCTCCACCCTGCTGGGCGATCTGGCCCGCGAAGGGCTCATCGAAAAACGTGCCCGGGGCCTGTACTTCATCCCCGACCTGGAACGCCTGGAACGCGCAGCCACCACCTAGCCTCGCCGGGCCCGGCACGGGCAGGCAGCGCGAGAACATTGCAGGACGCCGATTTTTCGGCGTCCTCTTCTTTTTTGTCGCCTGGCCGACAAACATGACCAACCCGATAGGATATGCAGGCCCCACGATGGTTCATCCGGCGCACCGGGGGGTGGCGCCGCAGGTGCGCGGCAATGGGGCCGCGCGCAACCGTAACGCTCCTTTCGGAGGTGTGGGAAATGGCGAAAGAACCGAGACCCGTTGAAGAACTGTCCATTTGGGATGACGCCCGGAAAATGCTGACCAAGGCCCGCAAGGACGGGGTGGAAACCGCCTGGGACCGGCTTGAGACCCAGACGCCCCACTGCGTGTTCTGCGAGAAGGGCCTGACCTGCAAGAACTGCGTCATGGGCCCGTGCCGGATCAGCGTGCGCGAGGGCGGCAAGCGCCAGCGCGGCGTGTGCGGCGCGGACGGCGACGTCATCGTGGCCCGCAACTTCGGCCGTTTCGTGGCCGGCGGCAGCGCCGGGCATTCGGACCACGGCCGCGACCTGATCGAGGTCCTGGAAGCCATCGTGGACGGCTCCACCAAGGACTACAGGATCACCGACGAGGCCAAGCTGATGCGCATCGCCGCCGAGGTGGGCATCGCCACCGAGGGCCGCGCGGTCATGGACGTGGCCGCCGACCTGGTGGACGCCTGCTACGCGGACTTCGGCAGCCGCCGCAAGGAGATCATGTTCACCTCCCGCGTGCCGCAAAAGCGCCGCGAGATATGGGCGAACCTCGGCATCACCCCGCGCGGCGTGGACCGCGAGATCGCCGAGATGATGCACCGCACGCACATGGGCTGCGACAACGACGCGCCCAACACCCTGCTGCACGCCGCGCGGACCTCGCTGTCCGACGGCTGGGGCGGCTCGATGATCGGCACCGAGCTGTCCGACATCATCTTCGGCACGCCCACGCCGAAGCGCTCCAAGGTCAACCTCGGCGTGCTCAAGAAGGACGAGGTGAACATCCTGGTCCACGGCCACAACCCCGTGGTCTCCGAGATGGTCCTCGCCGCCGCGCGCGACCCGCAGCTCATCGCCCGCGCCAAGGAACACGGCGCGGCGGGCATCAACGTCGCGGGCCTGTGCTGCACCGGCAACGAGCTGCTCGCGCGCCAGGGCATCCCCATGGCGGGCAACCACCTGATGACCGAGCTGGCCATCGTCACCGGCGCGGTGGAAGCCATCGTCGTGGACTACCAGTGCATCATGCCCAGCCTCGTGCAGGCCGCCGGGTGCTACCACACCAAGTTCATCGACACCGCCAACAAGGCCCGCTTCACCGGCGCCACGCACTTCGACATCCACCCCCACAACGCCCTGGAAAAAGCCAAGGAAATCGTGGCCATCGCCGTGGACGCCTTCGCCGAACGCGACCCGAACCGGGTGGACATCCCCGGCGAGCCCGTGGACATCATGACCGGCTTCTCCAACGAGAGCGTGCTCGCCGCCCTGGGCGGCAGCCTGGAACCGCTCCTGGACCAGGTCAAGGCGGGCAACATCCGGGGCTTCACGGCCATCGTCGGCTGCAACAACCCCAAGTTCCAGCAGGACAGCTGCAACGTCGGCCTGGCCAAGGAACTCATCAAGCGCGACATCATGGTCCTGGCCACCGGCTGCGTGACCACCGCCGCGGGCAAGGCCGGGCTGCTCGTGCCCGAGGCCGCGTCCATGGCCGGGCCCGGCCTGAAGGCCGTGTGCGAGGCCCTGGGCGTGCCGCCCGTGCTGCACTTCGGCAGCTGCGTGGACAACTCGCGCATCATCCACCTCTGCGCGCTCATCGCGGACGCCCTGGGCGTGGACATCGCCGACCTGCCCGTGGCCGCCTCCTCGCCCGAGTGGTACTCGGAAAAGGCCGCCGCCATCGGCATGTACGCCGTGGCCAGCGGCATCAGCACCCACCTCGGCCTGCCGCCGCACATCACCGGCTCCGCCGCCGTCACCGACCTGGCCCTGCACGGCCTGGAAGGCATCGTCGGCGCCAGCTTCATGGTCGAGCCCGACCCCGTGAAGGCCGCGGACATGATCGAGGCGCGCATCGCCACCAAACGGGCCGCCCTGGGCCTGCCCAAGTAACAACGCGCCGCGCCGCCGGGACCGCCCCGGCGGCGCGCGCACATCCCGGAGACCGCCATGAAGATCGCCTTCGCAGGCAAGGGCGGGGTCGGCAAGACCACCCTCGCCGCCTGGACAGCAGACACCCTGGCCCGCAACGGACACACCGTGTGGATGGTGGACGCGGATACCGCCCTGTCCCTGGGGCAGGCCAGCGGCCTGGCCCCGGACCAGCTCCCCGAACCCCTCGTCTCCCGCGAAGACCTGATCCGCGAACGCATCGGGACCAGCGGCCTCATCTCCCTGTCCCCGGACGTCAGCGATCTGCCCGAACAGCTCTCCGTGGACCTGCCGCTGCCCCCGGGCGCCCCGGGCCGCAAACGACTGCTCGTCATGGGCACCCTGACCAACGCGGGCGGCGGCTGCGCCTGCGAGGCCAACGCCCTGCTCAAATCCCTGCTCGCACACCTCGTGCTCGATCGGGGCGACTACGTCATCGTCGACCTCGAAGCAGGCGTGGAACACCTCGGACGCGGCACCGTCCAGGGCGTGGACGGCCTCGTCGTCGTCTCCGAACCCTCGCGCCGAGGCCTGGAAACCGCCGCGCACGTCGGCGCCATGGGCCGCGACCTGGGCCTGACCAACCAACTCCTCGTCCTCAACCGCGACACCGGCGGCAACCTGCCCAGCCTCCCGGGACTGCCCGAAACCACCCTGCGCGTCCCCTGCCTCCAGGGCCTCGCGGCCCGACAACTCACCCAGGCCTCCGTCCTCTCCCTCCCCGAAATCCAAACCATCGACGACACCATCGCCCTGCTCCTGCGCACCCTCGCCCGAGGCTGCGACGGGGGTGGCGCTTCGGCCTGAGGGGGGCGTGGCGAACCGGGGGGCATGAGCGCGGGCGGGATGCCTCCGGCGGCCGGGGCTCTGCCCCGGACCCC
>CAYUIN010000341.1:0-3752 GCA_964444695.1 uncultured Desulfocurvus sp. | reverse complement strand
TTCTGCTGGGCGGCCTCCACCTCGGACAGGCGGACGGGGCCCATGATCTCCAGGTCCTCGCGGATCATCGCCGAGGCGCGCTCCGACAGGTTCTTGAAGAACTTCTCCTGCAGGTCCTCGGTGCCGCCCTTGAGCGCCTTGGTCAGGTCCTCGTTGGAGACCTCCTTGAGGAGCTCGCGGATGGAGCGGTCGTCCAGGCCCTTGATGTCCTCGAACACGAACATCAGGTTGCGGATGTCCTCGGCCATCTGCGAGGATTCCTCCTCGATCTCGGACAGGACCTCTTCCTCGGTCGCGCGGTCCACCGCGTTGAGGATCTCGGCCACCGCGGCCACGCCGCCGACCTTCTTGCCTTCCTTGCCGCCCATGGCGATGAGCTGGCTTTGCAGGACCTTGTCCACTTCCATCAGCATCTCCTCGGCCACGGCCTCCAGGCGCGCCAGGCGCATCAGGATCTCGGGGCGCACGCCCGCGGGAAGCTGCTGCAGCAGTTCGGCGGCCTGCTCGGGATGCAGGTGGCCCAGAATGAGCGCCAGGGTCTGCGGATGCTCGTTGCGCAGGATCTGGGACAGGATGCGGGGGCTGACGTTCTCCAGCTCGCGGAACGGGGCCGGGCCGGAGTCCAGGTCCAGCGCATCGAGGATGTACTTGGCCGTCTCGGAGTCGAGGTTCTTCATGAGCAGCTTCTTGACCTGCTCCGGGCCGCCCATCAGCATCTCGGCGTTGACCAGCAGCTGGTGGTGGAACTCGCGCAGGACTTCCTCCACCTGCTCCTTGGGAATGGTCTCCAACTCGACCATCGCCTTGGAGATCTGGGCGATCTCGGAGCGGTCCAGCCTCTTGAACACGTCGGCCGTGAACTTCTCGCCCATGGCGAGGAGCAGTATGGCCGTCTTCTGGGGGCCTGCGATCGGGGGCATTACGCGGTCGCCTCCTGCTTGAGCCAGTTCTTGATGATAGCCATCGCGCCGTCCATGTTCTGCTCGCACAGCTGCAGGGCGTGGGCGCGGATGTCGTCGATCTTTCTGAGCGCGTCAAGGGCGTCTTCGTCGTCGTCGCCGTCGGTGATGGCGATGCGGCCCTCGCCCTCGGGCAGCCCGGCGATGCCCTCCACGCCCTCGATCTCGGTCTTGGGCCGGATGAGGGCCATGACCACGGGGCGCACGACCATCACCAGGAAGAGGAAGATCAGCAGGCCGTTTAAGAACGGCTTGCCCAGCCGGTGCACGTATTCCAGGATCAGCTCGGTGACGTTGGGCTTGATCTCCATGTCCGGGCCGCCGAAGGACATGCTGGTCACTTCCAGGGTGTCCCCTCGGGCCTCGTCGATGCCCACGGCATTGGCCACCAGCTGGCGGATGCGGTCGATCTCCTCCTGGCTGCGCGGGGCGAAGGCGAACTGGGCCTCGGCCCCGTCGCCCTGCGCCTTTTGCTCACTATACGTCCCATCGACGATGACCGCCACCGTCAAACGCTTGAGCTCGCCCACGGGGGCCACGATCTGGCGCTCGACCTTGTTGATTTCGTAGTTGGTGGTCCGGGTCTCGCGGCTGGAGTCCTGGTTGGACAGGGCGTCCCCGCCGCCGTCGCCCCGGAAGTTCGGGTCCGGGCTGCCGGACTGGATGTTGGCCTGGCCCTTCTGCGTCTCCTCGCTGCGCTGCTCGGAGCGGACCACCGCGCTTGTGGGGTCGTACTCCTCGCTGCGGATGGTCTTCTGGCTGAAGTCCAGGTCCGCGTTGACCTTGGCGATGACGCGGCCCGGGCCGTAGAGCGGCGAGAGCATCTGCTCGATGCGCAGCTCCAGGGTCTGCTCCATGGTCAGCTTCTTCTCGACCTGGGTGCTGGACAGCCCGCCCGACTCCTCCAATCCCTTGGGCGAATACAGAATCTCGCCGCCGGTGTCGGACACGGTGATGTTGTCCGGGCTCATGCCCTCCACGGCCAGGGCCACGAGGTTCACGATGCCCTGGATCTGGCTGGATTCGAGCTTGTCGCCCTGCTTGACCTTCAGGACCACGGAGGCCGAGGGCTGGGCCTGCTCCTCGATGAACAGGCTCTTGTGCGGGATGACCAGGTGCACCCGGGCCCGTTCCACCTGCGGGAACTCGCTGATGGTCCGGGCCAGTTCGCCCTGCAGGGCCCGCTG
Organism: uncultured Desulfocurvus sp.; assembly: GCA_964444695.1. Taxonomy (GTDB): domain Bacteria; phylum Desulfobacterota; class Desulfovibrionia; order Desulfovibrionales; family Desulfovibrionaceae; genus Desulfocurvus. The sequence continues at coordinate 1,606 of CAYUIN010000341.1, read as the reverse complement.
GTAGTTGATGTGCTGCACGAAGTCCGTCTGGCCGACCTTGACCTCGTCGAAAATCTCGAATCCCAGACCCTGGCCGTGCAGGTTGCCCTCGCCCGCGATCTTCAGGCGCAGGTCGTAGACCTTGTCCGCCGGGACCATGATCGTGCTGCCGTTGTCCTCCAGCTGGTAGGGCACCTTCTCCTTCTGGAGCATGTCCACCACGGTGGCCGCGTCTTCGGCGTAGAGCTTGGAATACAAGATCTTGTAGTCCGGGCGGTTGAGCCAGAAGATCAGGAAGAAGAACGTCACGATCACGGCGACGGACAGGCCGCCGACGAGCAGGCGCTGGGAGATGTTGGTCCTGGCCCAGAAGTTCTTCGTTTTTTCGAAAATGTCGTTCATCGCGGGGGACATCGTGCTCTCTCCGTGGTGTCCGTTTTATGAAGGGGCGGTGGGAGCTAGAAGCTCATCCGCGACAGTTCCTTGTAGGCTTCCAGGACCTTGTTGCGCACGGCGGAGGTCATGCGCATGGCCAGTCCGGCCTTCTGCAGGCTGATCATCAGCTCGTGCACGTTCTGGCGCTCGCCGGAGGCGAACTCCTCGATCATGCCGCTCTTCTCGGCCTGGAGCTCGTTCACCTTGGCCAGAGACTCGCTCATGGTCTCGGAAAACGAACCGTGCTCGGGCCCGCCGATCTTGGCGGTGCGCGCCGTGGACTGGGCGGTCTGCGTGCGGCGCACGCTGCCGTTCAACTGGGCCTGCTGATAGGCGTTCATGGCGACGTTGCGAATGGCCATCGGTCAACCTCCTCGGCGTTGTCCGTCGCGCTAGCGCGCGATCTCCAGGGCCTTGGACCACATGCCCTTGATGTTCTGCATGCTGCTCACCCCGGCCTCGTAGCTGCGGGTGGCGGTGAGCATGTTGGTCATCTCCTCCACGACGTTGATGTCCGGGTACATCACGTACCCGTCCTGGTCCGCGTCGGGGTGCCCGGGCTCGTAGACCCGCTTGAAGGGCCGCGAGTCGCGGGCGATGCCCAGGATGCGCACGCCCTTGATCTCGCGGGTCTGGGCGTCGCGCATGGCCTTGGCGAAGGGCGCGTCCACGTCGGCGGTGGCCTTGACCACCGTGCGGCGGCGATAGGGCCCGCCCTCGGCGGTGCGCGTGGTCTTGGCGTTGGCCAGGTTCATGGAGATGATGTTCAGGCTGGTGCGCTCGGCGGAAAGGGCCGACGAGGCCACGTCTATGGCTGTCAGGAAATCCATGGCTTACTTCGCCCCCTCGTTGATCACGGTGTTCATGCCGTCGAAGTTCTTCTGAAGGACCGTGGAAAGCGCGTTGTACATCATGGTGTTCTTGGCCATCACCGCCATTTCCTTGTCGAGGTCCACGTTGTCCTCGCCGTGGATGATGCGGTGCTTGAAGCCCTTCACGAGGTCGGGGCCGAAGCCCTCGGCGTCGAAGATCGAAGGCATGTGGCCGCCCTCGGTGCGGGTCATCTTGCCGCGTGCGTCGCGGTTCAGCGCCGCCTGCAGGTCCTGTTCGAATTCCAGGCGGCGGGCCTTGTACTGCGGCGTGGTGATGTTCGCCAGGTTGCTCATGACGACATTTTGACGTGCCAGACGCA
>CAYUIN010000340.1:0-3755 GCA_964444695.1 uncultured Desulfocurvus sp. | reverse complement strand
CCTCGCCGCGCTCCAGCTCGGCCAGGACGACCTTCTTCTCGCGCTCCAGCTCGTCCGGGTCCAGCTTGACGTTGAAGATCATGTCGCGCAGCACGTCCAGGCCCAGGGTCCAGCGGCCCGACGGCAGGTCGATGATGTACACGGTGTAGTCGAAGCTGGTGGCGGCGTTGAGGTAGCCGCCCGCACCCTCGATGTCCTCGGCCACCTGGCCGGGGCCGCGCTTGTTGGTGCCCTTGAAGACCATGTGCTCCAAGAGGTGGCTGATGCCCGCCTGGGCGTCGGTCTCGTAGGCCGACCCGGCGTGGACGTACAGGCGCAGGGACACCTGCGGGAAGCGGGTGTCGCGCTGCACGAGCACGGTCAGTCCGTTTTCGAGCCTGGTCAGGGCCGTATCCGCCTCTGCGGCGCGGGCCGTGGCGGGCGCCGCGCCCAGGCTAGCGGCCACGAGGCACGCTCCCGCCAGGGCCAGAATCCTTCGCAGCATGGGTCACTCCTGTTTCTCCTTATGCTTGTACGGCCGGTCCGGGCCGAACGCCGGTGCGGGCCGGGCGGGGGCGCATGAAAAAAAGCGAGGCGCGCCCCGCTTTTTTCATCATAAGCCCTGCGGCCCGTTTGGCAAGCCCGGATCAGACCGGACAGGCGGTGTGCCGCAGGCAGAAATTGTCCACGAAACGGCCCAGCTGCACGCCCAGGTGCAGGCATTGCCCGTCGTCCAGGCAGCGCCTGGCCTGGCGGGCGTCGATGTGCGTGGACAGGTCCTCGTCGCCCATGCGCATGGTCACGAGCCAGTCGGGCCCCGCGCCGTCGCGCGTCACGCCGAGGGCCACGGCGTCCGAGGACAGCTCGGGGAACAGGCGGCGGATCTTGCCGTCCAGTCGTCTTCTGGTGACGGTCATGGCTTCACCTCCCGGAATCGGATCGGCCCCGCGGCCCGGGGCCTTATCCCATAAGATAAGACCCCGGCGGGCCCGAGGCAACCGGGAGGCGGCGGCCGGGCGGGCTACTTGCGGCGCCAGGAGCCGTCGTCGCCCTGGATCCACCAGCCGGACTGGGCCTTGTCGCGCCACTTGGCGGCGAACACGGCCTGGACCTTGCCCGTCTCCTGGGTGTTCAGGGCCGCGGCGACCTCGGCGTAGAGGCTGGCGCGGGCCGCGTTGTCCGCCGCGATGAGCCGCTTGACGCCCGCCACCTGCGGCACGGACAGACCCGCCGTGTCGCGCAGCACCAGGGAGCCGTCCGAGGCGATGCCCACGTTGCCCGAGGCGTAGTACGGCGCGAGCTGCTGGTGGTTGCGGGCGATCTGGTCGTTCAGGCCGCGGATGGCGGCGTTGCTGACGGTGGTGGCGTCCTGGGCGTAGGCCGTGGCCGGGGTCAGCAGCGAGGCCAGGAGCATCCTGAGCGAGCTCTGCGGGCCCTGCGGCGCGGGGGCGGGCTCCGGGGCGCTGCCGTAGACGTCGTCCACGATCCTGTCCGCCGCCTTGTTCACCTCGGCGGCGGGGAAGTAGATGTTCACCGTGACGCAGGCCCCGACCAGGGCCAGCACGGCCAGCACGGCCAGGGTCCGGGAAACGGCGGCGGTATGGATGCGGATCATTGGTCCTCCGGGGTTCAGGGCGCCCCCTGCGGCCCGGCGCCCGTTTCCGGGGCCGATTGCAGGACGCGCCGCACGCGCTCCACCATGTCCGAGAACGCGATGCGGTTGTCGGGATTGCCGTTGACGACGTTGATGCCGAACAGCGGCGGCTTCTTGATGAGATACTCCACACCGCCGTCCCGGATCAAGCCGCGCACGCTGAACACGTCGTTTTCCAGGGTGCAGCGGATGCCCAGGGCGCTGTAGCCGAATTCCTTGAAGAACGAGGCGAACATGCCCACCCCCAGGCCCGTCAGGCCCGTGCCCGTGCCGACCACGGAGATGGAGTTCACGGCCCGCAGGCTGACCTTCTGGGACACCTCGTCCGTGGGCACGCTGCGCAGTTCCATGCGCAGGGCCTGGGGCTGGCCGTAGGCCACGCGCAGCCCGTCCAGGTCCATGTCCAGCCGCCCGGTGATGCGCCCGATGCCCAGGGCCAGGGACAGCCGCTCCAGGTCCAGCCCGCGCAGGCGCACGGCCTCGCAGCCCGCCACGCGGCTGGCGGCCAGCGGCTGCTGCGCGCCCACGCCGGAGACCGTGAACGCCCCGCCGTACAGCGTGCCCCGGGCCTCGCCCTCGGCGCTCAGGCGCTCGCGGTCCAGCAGCACCAGGGGGAAATCCGCCTCCAGCGTGCCTTCCAGCGGGGCCTGCTCCGTGCCCAGCGAGGCGAGGTCGCCGCCCGTGAGGCGCGCGGCCAGCGTGGCCCGGAACCCGGGGGACAGCGGGTCCGCCACGCGCAGCCGGGACAGGGCCAGCCTGCCGCCCAGCAGCGGCACGCTCAGGGTCCCGTCCAGCACCAGGCGGTGGTCGAACAGCTCCACGGCGGCGGCCAGGTTCCGGGCCTCGCCCGTGGGCAGGGCCAGGGAGCCCACGGCCAGCCGCCCCGAAGGCGCGGGCTCGGGGCCGTCCGCCCCGGCGGGCTTGGGCGCCGGGCCGCGCGGGCCGAACGCGTAGGCCAGGGGCAGGGCCAGGTCCAGCCCGCGCACGGCCAGCCCGGCGGGCGGGTAGTCCAGCCGCGCCCCGTCCAGGCGCAACCCGCCGCGCACGGCCACGGACCCGTCCCCCGGGGCCTCGGCCTCCACGGACAGGGCCAGCCCGCCCGTGGCCTCCAGTTGCCCCAGCTCCGGGTTGGAAAAGGCCAGCGGGTCCTTGAGGAAGGTCTTGAGCAGCCCGGGCAGGTCCGCTCGCGCCAGCTCCACGGCCCCGGCCCAGGACCAGCCCTCCGGCAGACGCAGGGCCCGGCCCCGCGAGAGCGCGACCTCGGCCAGCCCGCCCAGGGCCAGCCGCCCGCGCACCCCGGACAGGGCCCTGGCGTCCGCCGCGTCGGCCTCCAGGTCCAGCCCCAGCGGCGTGGCCCCCAGGTCCAGATACACCGTGCCCAGCAACACCTGCCCCTGGTCCAGGGCCGCACTGAGGGCCACGCGCCCCGGCGCGTCCAGCCCGGCGTCCAGGCGCAGCGTGCCGCGCCCCTTGTCCGCCAGCCAGAAGCCGTCCTCGGTGGCGAAGCCCGCGTCCGCCAGGGCCACCTCGCAGCGCAGCCGCCCGCCGCCCTGCGGGTCCAGCCGCGCCTGCACCGAGGCCGTGCCGGACACGGGCGGGAAATCCCCGGGCAGCAGGCCCAGGTCGTGCAGCAGCGCGGCCAGGTCCGGCAGGGACAGGCCCTCGGCGCGCAGCCGCCCGGCGCTGGCCGCCAGCCCGCCCGGACGCCAGGCCACAGAGCCGCTCCAGCGGCCCAGGCGCGCCTCGTCCAGGGTCAGCCCCTCGGCCAGCAGCGCGCCGTCCGCCTCGCGGCGCAGCGCCGCGCGCAGCGCGATCCGCCCCAGGGGCAGGGCCTCGCCGGAAAGCGACAGGCCCCCGGCGGGCAGGTCCAGGCGCAGCGGGGCCAGCGCCGGTGCGGCCAGGGTCCCGGCCAGCTCCGCCCGCAGGCGCGCGCCGCGCACCGCCGCCGCGTCGAAATCCGCATCCCCGCGCAGCTCCAGGCCGCCGCGCAGGGTCCACGGCCCGCCCCCCGCGCCGGGCAAGGCCCCGGAGATCCCGGGTGTGCCGCGCACGGTCAGACGCAGCCCATGCCGGGGCCAGCGCAGGGCCAGGCCGCCCGCGTCCCGACCGCCCGCGTCCGGCC
>CAYUIN010000339.1:0-3759 GCA_964444695.1 uncultured Desulfocurvus sp. | reverse complement strand
GGGGGAGCCGGGGCCTGTGGGGTGTTCCGGGAATATGTCGTCGGGTTAGGCGAATTGGCTGAGGAAACGGGTGTCGTTCTCGAAGAACATGCGCAGGTCGCCGATGCCGTATTTGAGCATGGCGACGCGTTCGATACCGAGTCCGAAGGCGAAACCGGTGTAGGTCTCGGGGTCGTAGTTCACGGCCTTGAACACTTCGGGATCGATCATGCCGCAGCCCAGGATCTCCACCCAGCCGGTCTGTTTGCAGACGCGGCACGGCTCGTTGCCGACGTGGCCCTTGCCGCCGCAGATGCAGCAGCTGATGTCCACTTCGGCGCTGGGCTCGGTGAAGGGGAAGAAGCTGGGCCGAAAGCGCACGCGGGTATCCTTGCCGAAGATCTGCTGCAGGAAGGCGGTCAGGGTACCGCGCAGGTCGGCCATGCTCACCTTGTGGTCCACCAGCATGCCTTCGATCTGGTGGAACATGGGGGTGTGCGTGAGGTCCGAGTCGCGGCGGTAGACCTTGCCGGGCGCCACGGCGGCGACCGGGGGCTTCTTGGCCAGCATGGTGCGGATCTGCAGCGGCGAGGTATGCGTGCGCAGGACGACGCCGTCGGTGACGTACAGGGTATCCTGCATGTCGCGGGCGGGGTGTTCCGGCGGCAGGTTCAGGGCCTCGAAGTTGTACCAGTCGGATTCGACTTCGGGTCCGGTCACGACCTCGAAACCCAGTCCGGTGAAGACCTGGCAGATCTCCTCCATGACCAGGGTCACGGGGTGCAGGGAGCCGGATTCCGGGGTCCTGCCGGGCAGGGTCGGGTCGAAGCGGGACAGGGCCCCGTCGGCCTGCTGGCGGTCCAGCTCGGCCTCGCGCTCGGCGAACAGGGCGGTGAGCTCCTGTTTGACGGCGTTGCCGGTCTTGCCCGCCAGGGGGCGGTCCTCGCCGGAGAGCTCGGCCAGCCCGGCTAGCAGCCCGGCCAGCAGCCCTTTGCGGCCGAGGTATTTTACCCGGAGGTCTTCGAGGTCTTTGGGTCCCGAGGCGGCCAGGTCCCCGCGCATGGCGGGGACCAGGGCCTCGAGTTTCGCTACGAGTTCTTCACCCGCATTGGACACGGCTAGTTCACCTTGGCTTTGGCCAGCTCGGCCACCTTGGCGAAGGCGTCCTTGTCGCGCACGGCGATGTCGGCCAGGACCTTGCGGTTCAGCTCGACGCCGGCCTGGGTCAGGCCGTGGATGAACTTGGAGTAGCTCATGCCGTGCTCACGGGCGGCGGCGTTGATACGCATGATCCACAGCTTGCGGAACTCGCGCTTGCGGACCTTGCGGTCGCGGTAGGCGTAGACAAGGGCGCGCTCGACGGTCTCGCGGGCGGTCTCGTACAGCTTGGAGCGAGCGCCGCGATAGCCCTTGGCCATCTTCAAATATTTCTTGTGCCGCGCCTTGGCGGTCTTTCCTCTCTTGATGCGCATCGTTCATTTCCTCCTTGTAGCCCGCCCCCCTGGGTCGCCCCGGTACGGCAGGCAGAACGATATGGGTTGGTTGGGTGAGTGTCCGTGCTACTTCTTGAGCGTGGCTTTGGGGACCATGCGCAGCACGGCGGACTCGTTGGTCTTGTCCACCAGGGTGCCCTGACCGAGGCGACGCTTCCGTTTGGCGTTCTTCTTGGTCAGGATGTGGCGCAGGCCCTGACGGCGGCGGGCGATCTTGCCCGAGCCGGTCAGCTTGAACCGCTTGGCCGCGCTTCTGTTGGTCTTCATCTTGGGCATCTGTTTCTCCTTGATGCTGTCTCTTCCTCACGACAAAGCTCCGGGTCGCCCCGGAGCAGGACGGGCCTTTGGGGCCCGGTCCCGGAACTATGGTCACGCCCCGGACGGGGCGTAGCGGACTTCACCGAGGCGGCTATTTCGGCAGCGGCGCCAGGAGCAGGCTCATGGTGCGCCCCTCGCTGCGGGGCTGCTGGTCGACCTTGGCAAGATCCTTCACGGCCTCGACCATGCGTTCCAGGATCATCATACCCCGGTCCTTGTGCACGATCTCGCGGCCGCGGAAGAACACGGTCACCTTGACCCGGTCGCCGTTCTCCAGGAACCGGCGCACGTGCTTCAACTTGGTGTTGAAGTCGTGGTCGTCGGTCTTGGGGCGGACCTTGATCTCCTTGATCTGGACGATGGTCGTCTTCTTGCGGGCTTCCTGGGCTTTCTTCTGCTGCTGATACTTGAAACGCCCGAAGTCCATGATCTTGCACACCGGGGGCCGCGCGTTGGGCGACACCTCGACGAGGTCCAGACCGGCATCCATGGCCAGCTTGAGAGCATCCGGAGTGGGCATGATGCCCACCTGCTCACCGTCATCCCCGATGACGCGCACTTCACGCGCGCGAATCTGCCGGTTCCGACGGACTTGGTTAACTACCGAAGCTATAGCGCATTCCTCCTCGTTTGAAGGGCTCCTGGCAGTCCTCCCGAATCAACTCCACGGCCTCGACGATGGTCTTCAGGCCGAGGTTCTCGCCGCGCAAGCGCACATTCACGCCGCCGGACTCCACTTCCTTGTCCCCCACCACCAGGATGTAGGGGATTTTATCCATCTGCGCCTCGCGCACCTTGTAGCCCAGCTTTTCATTACGCAAATCCGCCTCGGCCCGCACCCCTTGCTCGCGCAGGGTGGCCAAGGCGGTTTCGGCGAATTCCTTCTGGGCGTCGGTCACGGTAAGCAGCCGCGCCTGCACGGGGGCAAGCCAAGTGGGGAACGCACCGGCGAAGTGTTCCGTCAGGATGCCGATGAACCGTTCCACGGAGCCCATGATGGCGCGGTGGACCATGACGGGACGATGCCGTTCTCCGTCCTGGCCGATGTACACCAAGTCAAAACGTTCAGGCAAGGTGAAATCCACCTGGATCGTGGAACACTGCCACATCCGGCCCAGGCAGTCACGCAACTTGACGTCGATCTTCGGTCCGTAGAACGCGCCGTCGCCCTCGTTGATGACGTACGGCAGCTCCATGGCGGCCATGGCGTCCATCAACGCGCTGGTGGCGCGCTCCCAGTCCTCGTCGGAACCGATGGATTTTTCGGGCCGGGTGCTGATTTCCATCTCGCACTCGAAGTCGAACAGGCCCATCAGGTCCTGAATCCAGCGCATCACGCCCTTGATCTCGTCCAGAAGCTGGTCCGGGCGGCAGATGATGTGCGCGTCGTCCTGCGTGAACTGGCGCACCCGCAGCAGGCCGTGCAGCACGCCGGACTTCTCGTGGCGGTGCACCACGCCGAATTCGAACAAGCGCTGGGGCAGGTCGCGGTAGCTCTTCAGGCTGGAATTGTAGATCAGCATGTGGCCCACGCAGTTCATGGGCTTGACGCCGTACGGCGTCTCGTCGATCTGCGTGAAGTACATGTTCTCGCGGTAGTTCTCGTAGTGGCCCGAGGTCTCCCACAGGTCGCGCTTGAGGATCTGCGGGGTGCGCACGATGCCGTAGCCGCGCTTGATCATTTCCTTGGCCACGAAATCTTCGAGGATGGTGCGGACCAGGGCGCCCTTGGGGTGCCAGTAGGCCATGCCCGCGCCGCCTTCCTCGTGGAAGCTGAACAGGTCCAGGGCCGGGCCGAGCTTGCGGTGGTCGCGGCGCTTGGCCTCTTCGATCTGGGCCAGGTGGGCCTTCAGGGCCTTCTCGTCGGCGAAGGCCGTGCCGTAGATGCGCTGGAGCATCTTGTTCTTCTCGTCGCCGCGCCAGTAGGCGCCGGCCACCTTCATCAGCTTGAACACCTTGAGCTTGCCGG
>CAYUIN010000338.1:0-3767 GCA_964444695.1 uncultured Desulfocurvus sp. | reverse complement strand
CTGCGGCGGCGCCTGGGGCGGCGCGGCAGCAAAAGCCCGCAGCCCCAAGACCGCAACCCGGCCAGCCCGGCACCACAGTGGCGCGTCCCGCGTCCGCTCCGGGCCAGGCACGGCAGACGCCACAACCGTCTCCAGCTCCCAAGAAGGAGGACAAGTCGTGAACCAAATCCTGCAACGGGCCAGCGTCCTTGTCTTCTGCCTGCTGCTGGCGGCGGCCCTTCCCGGCTGCGCCGGGGGCAGCAAACGGGTCGTCATGTCCCACACCTCGCGGGACTACGCCGTGGTCCGCGCGCGCGAGGCCGACACCCTGAAGACCCTGGCCAACCGCTACCTCAAGGACCCCGAGAAGTCCTGGATCATCGCCGACTACAACAAGGTCGACGAAGTCCATCCCGGGGACATCGTGCTGATCCCGGTCAAGCCGTTCAACCTGGGCGGCGTGGCGGCGGACGGCTACCAGACCGTGCCCGTGCTGGCCTACAGCGCCTTCTCCGAGGACACCACGGACACCATCACCATGAAGCGGGCCGACTTCCGGGCCCAGATGCAGTACATCAAGGACTCCGGCTACACGCCCATCAGCCTTGACGACTTCTACAACTTCCTCGAATTCCAGGAACAGGTGCCGGAAAAGGCCGTGGTCATCACCATCGACGACGTGGGTCAGCACACCTACGACGTGGCCTTCCAACTGCTGAGGGAATTCGGCTACCCCGCCGCCGTGTTCGTGACCACGGACCTCGTCAGCGGCCAGGGCGCCGCCCTGTCCTGGGACCAGATCCGCGAAATGCAGAAGGCGGGCATCGAGATCGGCCACCGCACCAAGACCCTGCGCAACCTGACCCGGCGCAAGGCCGACGAGACCTTCGAGGACTTCGTCATCGCCGTGGACCGCGAAATGACCGTGGCCAACCTGACCTTCCGCGGCGAGCTGGGCCAGGAGCCGCAGTACTTCGCCTACCCGTACGGCGCGGCCAACGAGCTGGTCCTCTCGCTCCTGGAGAAGAACGGCTTCCGCGGCGCGCTGACCATGGAGCGCGGGGCCAACCCGTTCTTCACCCACAACTACCTCGTGGGGCGCAACAACGTGCCTGGTGACATCGGCATGGAGGAGTACGGCAAGCTCTTCTCCTTCTTCACCAAGGAGGACCTGCAATGAGCCGCACAGTCACTCTCCTGACGGCCCTGACGCTGCTGGCCGCGACCCTGTCCCTGGCTCCCTGCCCGGCCCGCGCCGACGTCATCCAGGACGTGCAGGCCCTGTTCGACCAACAGCGCGACGAGGACGATCCGTTCCTGCCCGTGCACGACTTCTACGTCCGCCAGGGCAAGGACGCCCGCGACGCGGGCCGCCTGAACCAGGCCCTGGAATACTACCGCATCGCCGCGACCATCGACCGCCGCGACCGCGACAGCCTGGGCGAGATCCGCGACATCCTGCGCGACCTGGCCCAGCAGGCCAAGGCCGAATTCGACCAGGGCAAGACCTTGTTCGACCAGGGCAAGGCCGACGAGGCACAGGCCCATTTCCTGAAGGCCCTGCGCCTCTACCCGGACGATGCCAAGCCCTTGGAATACCTCAAGGACAAGATGCTGGTGCAGCCTGAAAAGCACTACGTCATCGAAGAGGGCGACACCCTGCGCCGCATCTCCGAGAAGGTCTACGGCAACCCGGGTGGCGAGCTGCTCCTGACGCGCATCAACAAGCTGTCCATCGCCGACCACCTGAAGCCCGGCGACACGCTGCTGGTGCCTGTGGTCTCCTCGGCGCTGTCCAAGCGCCTGGTGCTGGCCGAGGCCGCACCCGCCCCGGCCAAGGAAGCCCCCGCCCAGGCCAAGGCCCCGGTCGTCGCGACCATGGCCGAGCCCGCCCAGGCCCCCGCGCCCGAGGCCCAGGAGCAGACCCTGACCCAGGCCCAGGACACCGGCGCCGACGCCCTGCTGGCCATGGCCAAGCTCCAGTTCGGCAACGGCCTGTACGAGACCGCCGTGTCCATGACGGACGAAATCCTGTCCGCCGACCCGACCAACATCGAGGCCCAGAACATCCGCAACGAGTCCTACTACAAGATGGGCCAGGCCCTGTGGGCCAAGGGCTCGGCCACCGAGGCCATGCGCGCCCTGCGCCGCCTGCCCGGTGAATACAAGGACTCCTCCAAGCTCCGCGCCACGGTGCAGAAGAAGCTCGACGAGGACAGCGAACCGCTGTACCTGGCGGGTGTGCGCTACTTCCTCAACGAGGACCTGGAACACGCCGTGGAGCAGTGGGAACTGGCCCTGGAGATGAACCCCTTCCACGCCAAGGCGCGCGCGGACCTGGAAAAGGCCCGCAAGCTGCTCGAAGCCGTGAAGGGCCTCTAGCCCGTCGCCCGCCCCGGCGGGCAGCGGAAGCACGAGACGCGACGGCCCCCGTCCCGCAAGGGACGGGGGCCTTTTTTTTCGGCCGTGGGCCCGGCGCGACGGGTCGCACCGGGCACCAGGATCAAGTAAAACGTCGGGGAAGGAAGGACTCAGGCGCCGCCGCACACGGCCCGTACATGCAGGCGGCAGGTCAGCTCGTGGCGGGTCACGCAACCCAGTTCGGCGTCCGCCGTCCAGGCCTCGCAGAAGGTGCGCCTGTCCGCGGACCATAACCGGGGCATGGCCGCGTCGAACAGCGGGGGGATGCAAAAGTCCCGGCCCTGGGCCACGGGGCGCAGCAGGGTCGCCAGCTCGGGCACCGTGGGCAGGCGCCAGTCCGTGCGCCCGGCGTACGCCGCGCGGTTCAGCCCGTCCAGGTAGTCCCGGGCGTCCGCGCCGTCCAGGGGATAGTCCGACCCGCCGCGCTGCCAGACAAGGCCCGAGAGGCGGTCCAGCACCGTGCCGTCGCCCTGGTCCGTAAAATCCGTGGCCGCGTAGCGCACGGGGCGCCACAGGGCGTCCAGGCCGAAGGCCTCGGGCCCGGCCTTGGGGCCGGTCTTCACCGGGCTGTGGCGCGGGGCCTGGGCCGGGGCGGTCGCGGGCGCGGCGGGTTCCGGCGGCAGGGCGCAGACGCCCGCCGTGCGCTCGCGCCAGGCCGCCATCAGCGCGGCCAGGGCGGCCTGCATGGTGCGGGCGCAGGCGAAGCGCCGGGCCGGGTCCGGCGCGCAGGCCCGGGCCAGGAAGGCGTCCCAGTCCGGGTCCAGGTCCGGATTGCAGGCCGAGGGCGCCTCGCCGCTGAGTTGCGGCAGCCGCCCGGTGAGCATCCGGTGCAGCATCACGCCCACGGAGAACAGGTCGCTGGCGGGCACGGCGGCCTCGGGGTCGGCCTCCTGCTCGGGCGGCGCGTAGTACGGCGAGCCGACGTTTTCCGCGCCGTGGATCTTCAGGCGCTCGCCGCGCAGCTTGGACAGGCCGAAATCGATGAGCCGGACGCGGCCGCCGTCTTCCAGCAGCAGGTTGAAGGGCTTCACGTCGCGGTGGACGATGCCCGCGAAATGCAGGCGCGCCAGGCCTTCCAGGCACTGGTCCGCCACGTCGGCGGCGCGGTCGATGCGCAGCACGCGCGACGGCTCCTCCACCCGGTAGGTCTCGCCGATGAGCGCGCCGACGTTGTTGCAGCAGTAGTCCATGACGAAAAACGGGCGGTACGCCGCGTCGCGGCCCATGTCCCAGACCTGGGCCACGTTCTCGTGGCGCAGCCCGGCCATGGTCCGGGCTTCCAGCAGGAAACGCCGCTCCAGCTCCTCGCGCCCGACCACGGCCTCCAGCATTTCCGCCGGGGCCAGGACCTTCAACGCGGCGATGCG
>CAYUIN010000337.1:0-3785 GCA_964444695.1 uncultured Desulfocurvus sp. | reverse complement strand
AAGGGGATTATCCCCTTGAGCAGGTCCAGGACAGAGTCCTGGCGGGGTTTGGGGCGGCGCCCCAACCGCCGGAGGCACACGCCGCCCCTGGCGCTGACGCGCCCTGGCGGGCGGGCGGGTCAGGGGATGTTGGCGAGCAGGGTGTCGAGGTCGGCGGCCAGGGGGTTGGAGTCGAGGCGGCGGCGGTGGAGGGTGTAGTAGGCCTTGGCGGCTGCGGGGCCTTTGTGTGCGACGAGGGTGTCGAGGTTGGCCAGGAGGTTGTTGTGGATGGCGAGGGTGCAGGCGTCGGCGGCGTAGGCGGCCTGGAAGCGGGAGCGGATGTCCATGAGTTCGCCCTGGGTCTTGGACTCGTCGGACAGGGCGGAGGGGCTGAGCCAGGCCAGGCCGGTGGTGACGGGGATGTGCCGGACGCGGTCCTCGCGGCCCAGGCGCAGGAAGAAGTCCTGGTCGGCCAGGGCCTTGTAGCGTTCGTCGAAGAAGCCGAAGTGGCCTATGGCCGAGCGGCGGAACATGGGGTGCGGTCCGCCGGTGCAGGAGGCGAGGTTGTAGGCCATGGAGTAGCCGGGCCAGTTCCAGGCGCCGCCGAAGTGGCTGCTGGGGGAGAAGTGGTCGAAGCGTTGGTGTGGCTGGTCGGTGAGGTTGGTGTTGCCGAAGACGAGGTCGGCCTCGGGGTGTTGGTCGAGGAACGCGGCCAGGGTCTGGTAGGCGTCGGGTGCCAGGCGGTCGTTGGTGCTGAAGGGGGTGCAGTACTGGCCGGAGGCCAGGCGCAGGGCGAGGTTCCAGGCGCGGTAGATGCCGATGCGGCCTGCGGTGCGCAGATAGCGGATGGTGGCGTGCCGGGTTTGGAAGTCGCGGACCACGGCGTGTTCGTCGCCGGGTGAGTTTGCGTCGACGACGATGATTTCGAGCTGGTCGGCGATGGTCTGCGAGGTCAGGTCCTCCAGGCATTCGGCCATGAACTCGGCGGAGTCGTATGTGGAGACCAGGGCGCTGACGCGGAAATTGCGGGTTTGGTAGCCGGTGTCGTCGGCCTGGGCGGCGGCCAGTTCGCGGTCCAGGTCGCGCCCCTGGGCCTGGTGCAGGGCGTGTCGGGCGGCGTGGTCGTCCGGTGCAAAGTCCAGGCGGGCGAGGCAGGCGCGGATGAGGGTCTGGTCGTCGCCTGCGGCCGCCAGGGCGGCGGCGAGCCCGGCGAAGGCTTCGCTGTCGTGGCGGTTTTGGGTGAGTGCGGCGTCGAAGGCGCGCAGGGCGGTTTCGAGGTCGCCTGCGGCGAGGGCGGCGCGGGCCGGGGCGAGGTCGCGGGGCGGCCCGTCCGGGCGCACGGGCCAGGCCTGCCCGGCGTCGGCGGCGGCCAGGGCCTTGTCCGCGCCGGGCATTGTGGCGGGGATGTAGAGGGTCGCGCCGGGCGCGGCCACGGCGAGTTGGGGCCCGGGCAGCAGCGGGGTGGGCGGCGAGTCCGGGGTGAAGATGGCGTGTTCCGGCCCGAGCCATTCCGGCGCCTGGGGCACGGCGGCGTGGTCCGGGTCCGCGCGGCGGACGATTTCCGCCAGGCGCAGCACGGTGGCGGCCCAGGGCAGGGTGCGCCGGGTGAGCAGGTTCAGGGTCAGGGGCCGGGAGGCGGTATGTTCCGCCACCAGGAAGCGGCCCGCGACGAGCCGGGCGCCGGTGAAGTCCAGGGGTTGTTCTTCGTCGGCCTGCCAGGGTTTGGCGCTGGGCTGCGGGGCGTGGTGCGCGTCGGGAACGGGCTCGCCCGAGGCGAAGCGGCGCAGGGCTTCGCGCCCGGCGTCGGACCCGGCGAAGGCGGCGCGGATGGTGCCGCCGCCGGAGCCGAAGATGGTGGCCGGGGCCTGCCCGGGGAATTCCAGCAGGGCCTTGGGGTGTGCCTGGAAGTCGACGCGCGCGTCGCACAGCAGCACGGCGGCGCCGGGCGGCAGGGCCGTTGCGGCGGCCAGGAACGGGGCCGGGCCCGAGGCCTCGGCGGCGATGAACCCGGGGTGGCGGACGGCGCCGGTGGTGCGCAGGGCGCGGGCGTCCAGGCAGCCGCAGACCAGGGGCCAGTGCAGGCCCAGGGCGTCCAGCCGTTCGCGCAGGGCCAGGACGAAGGCCAGGTCGTCCCTGGTGGCGAGGGTCAGGATGCAGCGTTGGGCTTGGGCGGGCATGGGGCTCCGGGGTGCGGTTTTTGTGTCCTGGCTGGGCAATACATGAAAACCGTCCGCCTGCCTACACCTGCCGGGCCGCCGGGCCGCACCCGCCGCAGCCCGCTCCGCCCGGAAACCCTCGCCCTGGGCGCGACGGGGCGGGCTTGTCAGTGGTGTTGAAACGTAATACAGCGTAGGTTCAGGGAAATCGGGGAGGGGACGCACGGCGCCGCCCGTCCGTTTTCAGCATCCTGTCGCCACGGGGGAGCCGCGACATGGAACAGACCAAGACCGGATCGGACAAGGGGAAAAAGTCGGGGATCGAACAGGGAGTCAAAGCCAAATCCGCCCGGAGCAAGGCCGTCCGAGCCGCCAAGCGGGGGCTGCTGGGCAGGCTGGACCCGCAAAGCTGGTCCCTCAAGGGCCGCTTCCTGTATCTTACGGGGGCCCTGCTGCTGCTGGGCAACCTGATCCTCATCAGCTACCTGCACGTGGTGCTGGACGGGAACATCGACCGTTCGGCCCAGGACAGGCTGGCGCTGCTCACGCGCATCGCCATCGGCGAGGTCTCGCGCACCAGGGATTCCCTGCGCGCCCAGGCCCTGGCCCTGGCGGAAACGCCCACCGTGCGCGCCGCGCTGGACATGGGCGACGACGCGGCCCTGGAAGCCTTCCTGATTCCGTACCTGAACCGGGTCCGCCAGGGGTTGCGCATCACCTCCCTGGAGTTGCGCTTCGCCCGGATCGGCAACGTGGACCACGACGTGGCGCCGACCCTGGCGGGCGTGCTGGACCAGCGGTTGCCCCTGGCCGGGGTGCGCATGGTGCGCGGAGTGCCGGTGGTGCAGGCCGCCGCGCCTGTGCTGGTGGGCCGGGATCCCCTGGGCGCCGTGCTGGCGGAGGTCTCCCTGCGCGACGTGCTCTCGCGGGTGGATCTGCCGCCGGAATACGGGCTGGTGCTGCTGCGCCCCGGCGACGCCCCGGGCGAGGCGGGCCGCGTGTTCACGGACGTGCTGGGCAACGTCGGCCCCAGCGGCGGGCTGCCGGACCTGGTGAGCCTGGCCGTGGGCGACATCGCCCGCAAGGGCGACCGCTTCGTGACCCTGACCAGCCTCATCGGCCCCGAGGGCGACCCGAGCATGGACGTGGCCGTGGTCTTCGACGCCTCGCTGCTGGGCCAGTCCAAATGGAACCGCATCAACCTCTTCAGCTGGTTCTTCCTGGGCGGCGCCCTGGTGCTGTGGTTCGTGCTCTATTTCAACGTGACGCGCATCGAACGCTTCTTCAACCGCCTGAAGAAGATCATCATCTCCTCGCATTCCAACTATTTCGGCGAGCGCTTCGAGACCGACCACGTGCACTGCCTGGACGTCATGCACTGCCACAACGAGGAGTGCCCCGTGTACCAGAACCCGTCCCTGGTCTGCTACCTGGAGACGGGGTCCGAGGCCATCTCCCCGCGCTGGCGGGACACCTGCATCTTCCTCAACAAGTACGACAGCTGCCGCTCCTGCCCGGTGTACGCCCTGCGCAAGGGCGACGAGCTGACCGAGATGCGCAACGTGGTGAACACCATGATGCGCCTGTGGAGCAACTTCCTGGGCCGCGTGGGGCACCTGCTGGCCTACGTGCTGCGCAGCCAGGAGCAGT
>CAYUIN010000336.1:0-3786 GCA_964444695.1 uncultured Desulfocurvus sp. | reverse complement strand
ACTCGGCCACGCCGCAGCTCACCGTCACATCCGGGCAGCCGCTCCCGCCGCCCAGGCAGGCCTCGGTCACCGCCGTGCGGATGCGCTCGGCCATGGCCCGTGCCTCCTCGCCGTCGCCCTCGGCCAGGATGATGAACTCGTCCCCGCCCCAGCGGGCCAGCAGATCGCTGGGGCGGATGGTGTCGCGCACCAGGTCCGCCACGGCCTGCAACACGCGGTCGCCCTCCAGGTGGCCCAGGCGGTCGTTCACGGCCTTGAAGTTGTCCAGGTCCAAAAGGATGGTGGAGAAGACCGTGCCCCCGCGCTCCAGGCGCGACACGGCCTGGGCGAAGCGGTTCTCGAACTCCCAGCGGTTGGCCGCGCCGGTGAGCTGGTCCGTGACGGCCATGTGCACCAGGCGGCGCTGGAAATGGTTCACCGTGAACACGGACAGGATGACGATGATCACCCAGGCGGCCACGCCGACGATGATCGTGCGCCGGAAGTTGCTGCGGGCCGAGGACAGGGCGGCGTCCTCGTCCTGCTCCACCAGGAGCGTCCAGCCGAAGTCGTCCAGGTAGCGCGCGGTGAGCAGCACCGTGCCCTGCGGCCCCTGGTACTCGAAGTTCGCGGGATCGCCGCGCAGGGCCAGGATGTCCTTGGCGATGGAGGAGATGCCGGGCATCTGACGGATGTTGGACTGGGCGTCCATGGCCTGGCGCGAGCCGACCTGCACGCGGCCGAACTCGTCCACGATGGTGATCCGGCGGTGGTATTTGCGCTGGTAGCCCTGAATCAGCTCGGCGAAATGCTCCATGGACAGGCCCACGCCCGCCACGCCCAGCAGATACCCGTCGTAGTCCTCCACGCGGTAGTTGACGAACAGCGTGGGCGCACCGCCCGCCGCCTCGTTGGAGTCCACGTCCAGGTCGTGCGGCACGCCGCGCGCCACGAACTCGAAGTACCACACGTCGTGCAGGTTCATGCGCGACAGGGTCTTGAGCAGCCCGTCGTGGTAGTAGTAGCGGCCCGTGGCGTCGGAGATGAAGAACGAGGTGAAGAACCCGTAGCGGTTCTTGATTTCGGAGAGGTATTTGCGGATGCGCCCCGTGTCCTGCTCGCCGGACAGGACCCAGTCGCGCAGGAAGGTGTCGCTGGCCATCAACGAGGACACGAACAGCGGCCGCAGCATCTCGCCGCGCAGCTCGGAGTGGATGGTGTCCCGCGTCAGGGGCAGGCCCGTGGTCAGGATCTCCTCGCGCACGGACTCGCGCGAGACGCGGTAGTTGACCACGCTGACCACCACGAAGGCGATCAGCAGGATGGCCGACAGCGCGGCCACGAGCTTGGTCTTCACGGAAATCTCTCGCAAGGGGTGCCTCCCGGTGCATCCATGAGCCCCCGCCCGGCGGACCGGGGCTGAAGATCACCCTACGCATTCGGCCCGAAAGCGGCAAGAGTCCAGGCGCATCCCGGGAAAAATCGGCTCCGGCCCCGGGCGGGCGGGTTGCAATCGCGGTCCGTTGCGCTAGACTGGCGGCCTTTCCATCAAACCGAAACCAGGATCGAGATCATGAGCAAGACCATCTGCATCACGGGCGCCACGGCGGGCTTCGGCGAGGCCATGGCGCGGCGCTTCGCCGCCGAGGGCTGGCGGCTCGTCATCACCGGGCGGCGGGCGGACCGCCTGCGGGCCCTGGCCGAGTCCCTGGCTCCGGCCGAGGTCCACACCGCGGCCTTCGACGTGCGCGACCGCGCCGCGGTGGACGCATTCGTGGCCGCCCTGCCCGCCGAGTTCGCGGCCATCGACGTGCTGGTAAACAACGCGGGCCTGGCCCTGGGCCTGGAGCCCGCCTGGCGCTGCGACCTCGACCAGTGGGAGACCATGGTCGACACCAACATCAAGGGCACGCTGTACATGACCCGCGCCCTGCTGCCCGGAATGGTGGAGCGCGGCACGGGCCACGTCATCGGCCTGGGCTCCATCGCCGGGACCTACCCCTACCCCGGCGGCAACGTCTACGGCGGGACCAAGGCCTTCATGCGCCAGTTCGCCCTGAACCTGCGGGCCGACCTGCACGGCACGGGCGTGCGCGTCACGGACATCGAGCCCGGCATGGCCGACACCGAATTCTCCCTGGTGCGCTTCTCGGGCGACAAGGGCAAGGCCGACGGCGTGTACAAGGGCATGCAGCCCCTGACCGGCGAGGACATCGCGGACATCGTGTTCTACGTGACCGGCGTCCCGGCGCACGTGAACATCAACCGCCTGGAAGTGATGCCCACGGCCCAGAGCTTCGGGGGCTTCCCCGTGGCGCGCGACGAGGGCTGACCCTCCGACCGCCCGGCCCGGCCCGGCGACGCACAAAGCGCCCCGCCTCCCAGGAGGCGGGGCGCTTTCGCCCGGCGCGCGGCACAAAAAAAAGGGCCCGGCCTCCCGGCCCGCCCGCTGCTTCCCCCCGCCGCGCCGCCGCGCCCGGCGCCGCCTAGCGCGAGAAGATGCGCTTGCCCACCGTGTCCACGATCTCCTTGGCCTTGTCCAGGGAGTTGTCCCCTTCCCAGGCCTGCTTGGCGAAATCGTAGGCCTCGTCGTACTTGCGCCAGTCCATGTACATCTGGGCCATGTGCAAAAGGGTGCGCGGGTGCGAGCCGTAGGTCTTGACGGCGAACTTGTAGAGCTTCTCCATCTTGGGGTACTCGCGGGCGTTCTTGTAGGCCTGCACGGCGTAGGCCAGGGCGTGGCTGTCGCGCGGGTTCTGCTCCACGGCCTGTTCCAGGATCTCCCCGGCCTCGAAGTACAGCCCGGCCTTGAGCAGCCTGGCCCCGCAGTCCGTGAGCACGCCCTCCTCCTGCCCGTACTCCTCGACCACGCGGCGCACCAGGCTCTTGCCCTTGGTGAAGTCCTGCCGGTCCAGGCACAGCTGGGCGCTTTCCAGCAGCTCTTCCTTGCGCCGGGCCAGCTTCTCCTCCTCCTCCTGCTGGGCGATCTCGTCCTTGGTCTCCAGGTCGAAGAGGATCTTGTCCAGGGCCTCGATGAGCGCGGCCTCGCCGCCCCGGTCGAAGCGGACGTAGGGCGTGACGTGGACGTTGCGGTCGAAGAAGTACTTCTTCACGTCCGGGTGGCGGTTGAAGTCCTTGAGGTACTCCTGCAGATGCACCTCGACTTCGAATTTCTCGCGGCCGAAGATCTGCGCGGTCTTCATCTCCCGCACGCCGTCCAGTGCGGAGTGCAGGGATTTGGGCAGCTCCCCCTTGTGCAGGGAGGCCTTGGCCCGGGCGATGTTTTCGCGGACCCTTTTGGCCGGAGTCTCGAACATTGCGTCGTTTCCCGTTGCGTTATGAATGCATGTGTCGCGTCACGCCTCAACCATATCTAGCGCAAAACAATCGCTTCTTCAACAACGTTGCGCCGCTCGGGGCGCATCACGCGCGACACGCGCCCCAGACCCGGCGCACCAGGTCCGCCTGGGCGGCCAGGGCCCGCTCCACGGCGGGCGGCACCAGGCCCAGGACGGAACGCCCGTCCAGCCAGCGTTCGCGCACCGTGGAGGCGCTGATGTCCAGCCGGTCCAGCGGCACCAGCCGCAGCAGCCCGGCCCCGGGCAGGCGCCAGCCGCCCGCCTCGGGCGCGGCCCCGGGCCACTGCCCGGCCACGAACCGCTCCACGCTCTCGGCCCCGGCCCCGCCGCGCCCGGCCACGGCCAGGTTCGCCAGCCCCGGGATGTCCTCGCCCCGGTGCCACTGGGGCAGGGTGAACAGGTCCCCGGCGCCGAGCACGAACCACAGCTCGTCGTCCGGGCGCGCGGC
>CAYUIN010000335.1:0-3788 GCA_964444695.1 uncultured Desulfocurvus sp. | reverse complement strand
GGCTACTTGGCCTGTGCGGCGATGATGGCGCGGCAGAAGGCGGGGAGGTCGTCGGGTTTGCGGCTGGAGATCATGTTGCGGTCCACGACGACTTCCTGGTCGATCCAGGTGGCGCCCGCGTTGACGAGGTCGTCCTTGATGCCGGGGGTGGAGGTGCAGGTGTAGCCGTTCATGATGCCCGCGGAGATGGGGATCCAGCCGCCGTGGCAGATGTGGGCCACGAGTTTTCCGGCCTGGAAGATGTCGCGGGTCAGGGTCTTGACGGTGTCCAGGCGGCGCAGCTTGTCCGGCGCGAACCCGCCGGGGACGACGAGGAAGTCGAAGTCTGCGGCGCGCAGGCCGTCCAGGGCGGAGTCGCTGGTGCAGGGGTAGCCGTTCTTGCCCGCGTAGGTGCGGCCCTTTTCGGGTCCGGCGACGACGACTTCGGCTCCGGCCTCGACGAGGCGGAGTTTGGGGTACCACAGTTCCAGGTCTTCGTAGACGTCGGCCACGAACATCAGGCAGCGTTGTCCGAGCAGTTGCATGGGATTCCTCCTTGTGGGGCGGGGTGTTGCGGGCGCGCGTCGGGGCGCGTCCGGGCCCATTTGCCAGAATACGACATGGCTTGGCGGTGTGCAAGGGCGGTGGAGATTCGGCTCGCGGCTTGCGGTTCGTGGTGATCTTCAATAAACATGGCGATCAAGGATGGAAGAACAGCCGCCGCGAGGCAAAGGAGCGAGCCATGTTGATGCGCAAGCGCGCCTGGGACATCATGCGCGACGATTTCACCACCGTGGGGGAAGGCACGGGGCTGATGGAGATCATCCGCGCCCTGCGTCAGGGCGTGGAGCTGGACGCGGACAACCACATCGCCGTGGTCCTGGACGGGGACGGGGAGTTCAAGGGCGTGATCACGATGTGGAATGTGATGCGCAAGCTTGAGGACTGTGTGTTCCGGGACGATTCGCTGCTGGATTTGAAGGACCAGGATTGGGACAAGGCCTTCGCCGTGGCCTGCCGGTCCTGTGCGGCGCGGGGCATCGGCGACCTGTTGGAGACGAAGGTGCCGGTGGTCCTGCCCAACGATCCGCTGATCACGGTGGTGGAGGAGTTCCTGCGCCATCAGGGCGGCTGGTCCCTGGTCAAGGACGGGGACAGGGTGCTGGGCGTGATCTTCAAGAGCGATATTTTCCGCGAAGTGAGCCGGGACGTCCTGGCGCAGATGAAGTAGCGCATCGGGGCGCGGTGGCCGGTCCGGGGCTGTTTTCCGGCCCGGGGCCGGGGTGCGCGCGTGGCGGGTGCGGGCGGTATTTTGGGGGCGCCGTGGCGGTCGTGTTGTGGGCCGCCGGGCGCCGCCGTGTTTTTGGGACGGGCCGAAGAGGGAAGAACGAAGAACGAGGAGCGTGTTTCGTGCGGCAGTATGATGCGCGGGAGACCCACGGCCTGTTGCCGTATGCGGAGTTGGCGGAGGCCATCGGCGCGGTGCTTCGCGCGGCGGGGCGCGGGGAGGCGGTGGCGCCACCGCGTCTGCATCTGCCGCTGGCGGCGGGGGGCACGCTGCTGGTGATGCCAGCGGCGGACGCGCGGGTGGCGATGACCAAGCTGGTCACTGTGCACCCGGAAAATCCGGCGGCGGGCCGGGCGCTGCTGGCGGGCGAGGTGGTGGTGATGGACGCGGCCACGGGCGAGCGGCTGGGGATTCTGGACGGGGCGGCGCTGACGCAGCGGCGCACGGCGGCGTTGTCGCTGCTGGCGGCGCGGGTGCTGGCACCGGCTCCGGACGGGGCGCTTTTGGTGGTGGGCTCGGGCGCCCAGGCGCGGGCGCATGTGGAGGCCTTCGCGGCGGGGCTGGGCACGCGGCGGGTGTTCGTGGCCTCGCGCACGCGCTCCGGGGCCGAGGCCCTGGCGGCGCACGCGCGCGGACTGGGTCTGGAGGCCCGGGCGGTGGCCGGGCCCGGGGAGGTTTTGGGCGAGTGTCCGCTGATCGTCACGGCGACCACGAGCCCGAGCCCGGTGCTGTCCGAGGACGGCGCGGCGCGGGTGCGGGAGGATTGTTTCATCGCCGCCGTGGGCGCGTTCAAGGCGGCCATGGCCGAGGTGTCGCCCGCGCTGGTGCGGCGTTGCCGGGTCTGGGTGGACGACGTGGACGGCGCGGCGGCGGAGGCCGGGGACCTGCTCCAGGCGGGCCTGGACCCGGCGCGGGACTGTGCGCCCTTGGCGGACGCCCTGGACGCCCCGCGTCCGGCCCGGGGCCCGGTGCTCTTCAAGAGCGTGGGCCACGCCCTGTTCGACCTGGCGGCCAGCCGCCTGGCCCTGGGCGGGGACTAGGCCGGACCTCCAGCCGGGCGGGGCGCGCGGACGGCTGGCAGCAGCGAGGGTGCAAGGGGATTTCGGGCTTTCTCCGGCCGTTGCCGGAAGGGGCCGCTACCACTCGCCGGTGGTCACCGCCAGGGCCAGGTGGTTCACGGCCTTTTCGTTGTACTTGTGCTTCAGTTCGCGCAGTTCGGCCACGGCCTGGGCCGGTTCCTTGGCCTCGGCGTAGGGGCGCTTGCTGGTCATGGCGCAGTAGGTGTCCACCACGGCCACCATGGAGCCCAGGGGCGTGAGCTGGCGGGCCTTGGCGGGGTAGCCGCTGCCGTCCAGGCGCTCGTGGTGTTCCATGATCGCCTGCTGGATCTCGTCGAACTTCAGGCCCAGCTTGAGGGCGATCTTGGAGCCCATGAGCGGGTGCAGGGCGAGTTTGGAGCGCTCGTCGTTGGTCAGGGGCTTTTCCTTGTCCCGGATGAAGGCCGGGATCTTGGACATGCCCATGTCGTGCAGGAACAGGGCCAGGGTGGTCTTGTCGTACACGCGGCGGTTGAAGCCGCCGGGGAACATCTTGTTGAACATCCACAGGCCGAGCACGCCGCAGTTGAAGGAATGCCGGGCCAGGGTGTGCTCCTTGTGCATGCGGCGCACCAGGGCCTTGACGCGGTTCTTGTCCGTCCAGAGGTACTCGGTGAGCACCATCAGGTCGTTGTAGAGCTTGGTGAACACCGGGGCGATGGGCTGCTCCAGGAATTCGTCGATGCGGTCCGTGATGGCGTAGGTGAAGACCTCCGCGATCTCGGCCTCCTTGAGGTGCTCGTCCACCAGGACCAGGTCCAGCTGCTTGGCGATGTGCTTGGAATAGATGGGATGGTCCGTGCGCGCCACGAACAGGTTGCCCTGGCGGCACATCTCGGCCACCTCCTCCTGCACCTCCTTGTCCATGCGCTCGTCCTGCTTCTTGTACAGCAGGATCTGCGCCGTCTCCTCCTTGAGGCGGTACAGGTTCAGCGGCGGCCGGAACTTGGGGAAGCTCTCCAGGATCTCGGGGCTGATCTGGTAGTACTCCTCATCCAGGTTGTCGACGATACCGCTCTTCAGCTTGCTTGCCGCTGCGCTCATGATCCCTGTCCTCTCTTCAGACGCCGTCCGCCCGGCCCCGGCGCGGTGCAGCCGGAACCCCCACTGGGCGCTGGGCCTGATTTATACCACGCCCGGGCCCGCGATGGAAACCCGCACGTTTCTCGCCGCTCGCCCGGGAAGAGGCTCCAGACGCGGCAAGACTCGCGTCCGGCATTGCATCTTCGTTTCCCTGCACGCGGTCTGCATTGCCGTGGGCCCGCCATGCATGTCCCGGGGGCGCACTACGGGCCGCGCTGCGGCGCCGTTGCCTTGCCCGGGCCGGGTTCGGCTTTTCTGCTTCTTTCCTTTGCTTTTTTTTGTCCTGCGTCAACCTTTTCGCTGTACTTTGTGAGGCAATTTCTAGAAAATCTCTAGAAAAA
>CAYUIN010000334.1:0-3807 GCA_964444695.1 uncultured Desulfocurvus sp. | reverse complement strand
AGGCCGCCCATGTGGGATTCTCAAGGGTGATAACCCTTGAGCCGCCGGAGGCAAACGCCTAACGCCGGGCACCCGCCCCGCCGTCGTCTCCCCCTGCGCCCGCCTCGGCGCGCCCGGTCAGCAGGCGTCGGTACCAGGCCCAGCAGAGGCAGGTCATGGGGATGGCGACGAGCAGGCCGAGCATGCCCAGGAGTTTGCCCCACACGGACAGGGAGAGCAGGATGAAGGCCGGGGACAGGCCGGTGGCGTCGCCCATGATGCGCGGGGTGAGCACGGCGTCCTGGATGAGCTGGACCACGGCGAACACGGCCAGGATGAGGGCCATGGTGGTCCAGAGGTCGGCGCCGGTTTCCAGGGCGTGGACGGCGCCCAGGAAGAAGGCCGGGACGAAGCCCGCGAGTTGCAGGTAGGGCACCATGTTGAGCAGGCCGATGAACAGGCCGAGCAGCACGGCCAGGGGCAGTCCGATGAGTCCGAAGCCGATGGCGAAGAGCACGCCGACCAGGGCGGCGACCAGGGCCTGGGCGCGGAAGTAGCGGCTCATGGCCAGTCGGAAGTCGTGTGCCAGGTCGGTGATCCAGCCCTTGTGGCGGGGCGGCAGGGCGTCGGTCCAGGAGCCGCGCAGGCGTTCGAAGTCCAGCAGCAGGAAGACGACGTAGAGCACGAGGACCACGAGCCCGGCCAGGGCGCCCACGGCCCCGGCGGCCCCGCGCAGCACGCCCCAGACCCCGGGCAGGACCTTGGCGGCCAGGGTCTTGCCCAGGGCCAGGGCGCTGCCGGAGCCGAAGAGTTGCTGGATTTCGGCGCGCGAGGCGAAGTCGCGCACGGCGGCCCAGATATCGGGCGGCAGGCGGTCTGCGGCGCGGGCGGCGAGGTCGGATTCCTGGACCAGCTGGCGCAGCAGTTGGCCCATATGGCGGACCTCGGCGGCCAGCAGCGGGGCGGTGAGCAGCGCGGCCAGGGCCCCGGCGGCGGCCACCAGGGCCAGGGCGATGAACACGGCGGGCGCGCGGCGTTTGGTCAGGCGCTGGATGCGTTCCACCAGCGGGTTCATGAGGTAGGCGGCGAGCAGGGCGGCGGCGAAGGGCGCCAGGACGTCGGCCAGGTATGCGGCCAGCCAGACCAGGGCGGCCACGGCGGCCGCCGCGAGGACCAGGCGCACGGCCCGGTCGAAGGTGGTGTTGGTCGCATCGGGGCGCATGGGGGCTCCTTGGCTGGTGGTGCGTTAGGGGGCCTGGGCCTCGTCCAGGGCCAGCCCTGCGAGGGTGTCCATGGTTTCCAGGAGTTCGGCGAACAGGCCGCCGAAGTCCATGTGCGGGCCGAACAGGGCCAGGCGTTGTTGTTTGAGCACGTCTTCGGGGATGGCGTTGGCCGTGCCGGAGACGGTCATGGCCAGGCGTTCGGCCAGCAGGTAGCCTGCCAGTCCGTGGCGGAAGAGGTCCAGCCGTTCCAGGAAGGCGGCCCGGCGCTCCAGCCAGTAGGCCGTGGCCTGCGGTCCGGGGGCGAGGTTCTGCACCTGGCAGACCAGGGAGTACAGGGCGTTGAGGTTCGCGCCCGGGATGCCGCGCCGCCAGCCGGTGAGCCAGGAGTTGCGGCGGAAGAACAAAAGCTGGTCCATGCCCTGGCGGAAGCTGTCCTGCAGGGCGGCCTTGGCCAGGGCCAGGTCCGCGCCTCCGGCCTCGTCGGGCCAGTTGCGGGTCAGGGAGTCCAGGTTCCAGGCCGGGGTCAGGGCGCCGGGCGCGGCGCTCAGGCCGGTGAGTTCGCGCACCAGGTGGGCCAGCCAGAGGTTGGCGTCGCGCGAGGCCGGGGTCTCCAGGTGCGAGTAGCTGAGCACGTAGCGGCCCTGGCCGAATCGGCCTTCCACGAGGCAGGGCTGGCCCTGCATGTGCCGGGGCCAGATGGCGAGGTCGGATTGGGTCTCCAGGTCTTCCAGGGCGGTCTTGGAGAGGCTGCCCAGGGGCAGGTCCGCGACCCAGAAGTCCGGGCCCGGGGCCTGGTAGGAGGCCAGCACGCGCACGTCGTCGCGGGGTTCGTATTCGAAGCGCCCGGGCCACCACACGGGCAGCAGCGGGTGCTCGCCCAGGTCCGGCGGCACCAGCGGGTGGCCGCTGGCGGGCAGCACGTGCATGTGCCCGGAGTTGGTGTGTTGCAGGCGGTCGGAGAAGGCGCGGCGCTTCCAGGGGCACAGGCCCAGGCCGTAGGGGCCCGTGAGCCCCAGGCCCGCCCCGCCGCAGAAGCCGAAGTAGGTGCCGCCGCCGTCCACGTAGCGCCGGACCTCCTGGACCCCGGCCTCGCCCAGGGCCTGGAACTTGCGCCGGGCCGTCCCGCCCGGCACCACCAGGGCCGCCGGAGGGTTGCGGGAAAGCGCGCCCTGGGCTATCGCTGTGGCGCGCACCAGACGGTGCGGCAGGCCGAGCGCCCTAAGCGCCCGCCAGACCAGAAGTCCCCAGATGTGGGATTCGTCCCATACTATATGGATGCTTGACATTGCTCCCGCGCTCATTAGGCTGTTGGTCCGCCCCGCGCGCCGACGCCGGGCGCGGTGCAAACCGTACACGCTCATTTCCTAAGGAAATTTCCGGATAATGTGAAGGAGAGGAACGGCACATGGCTGTGAAGACCCTGCCCAAGGGATACGAGCCGGCGGACGTCGAGACCCGCTGGCGCGAACATTGGATCGAAAACAAGACGTTCACGCCCGACCCCGAGGACGGCGCTGAGCCTTATTCCATCGTCATTCCGCCGCCCAACGTCACCGGGCAGCTGCACATCGGCCACGCGCTGAACCTGACCATCCAGGACATCCTGTGCCGCCATGCCCGCCAGAAGGGCAAGAGCGTGCTCTGGGTGCCGGGCATGGACCACGCGGGCATCGCCACCCAGAACGTGGTGGAGCGCAAGCTCGCCGCCGAGGGCCTCTCGCGCCAGGACCTGGGCCGCGAGAAGTTCACCGAGAAGGTCTGGGAGTGGAAGGAGGAGTACGGCGGCAAGATCCTCAACCAGATCCGCCGCATGGGCGCCTCCGTGGACTGGACCCGCGAGCGCTTCACCATGGACGAGGGCCTGTCGCGCGCCGTGCGCGAGGTGTTCGTCGACCTTTACGACAAGGGCCTGATCTACAAGGGTAAATACATCATCAACTGGTGCAACCGCTGCCACACGGCCCTGGCTGACGACGAGGTGGAGCGCGCCCCGCACAAGGGCCACCTGTACCACATCCGCTACCCCCTGACCGACGGCTCCGGCGACCTGGTGGTGGCCACCACCCGCCCCGAGACCATGCTCGCCGACACGGCCATCGCCGTGCACCCCGAGGACGACCGCTACAACCAGCACATCGGCAAGTACGCCGTCTTGCCCGTGGTCGGCCGCAAGCTGATCGTCATCGGCGACAAGTACGTGGACCGCGAGTTCGGCACCGGCTGCCTGAAGGTCACCCCGGCCCACGACATGAACGACTGGGAGCTGGGCCGCAAGCACGGCCTGGACGTGATCTCCGTGTTCGACGACGTGGGCAACCTCACCGACGACGTGCCCGACGGCTACAAGGGCCTGTCCATCAAGGCCGCCCGCGAGAAGATCGTGGCCGAGCTGAAGGAAAACGGCCACCTGCTGGAGATCGTCGAGCACGAGCACAACGTGGGCGAGTGCTACCGCTGCAAGAACGTGGTCGAGCCCCACGTCTCCACCCAGTGGTTCGTGGCCGTGAAGCCCCTGGCCGAAAAGGCCGGGAAAGCCGTCACCACCGGCGCCACGCAGATCTTCCCCCAGTCCTGGGACAAGACCTATTTCCACTGGCTGGACAAC
>CAYUIN010000333.1:0-3808 GCA_964444695.1 uncultured Desulfocurvus sp. | reverse complement strand
TGCCGCCCCCAACCCCGCGACTCCCCGGACGGGGGCCCCACTGCCGTGCCCTGGGAGCGCGGCGACGTCTCTGAATCGGGCGCGGCCGGTCGGCGGGGCGTGGGTGTTGTTCTTTAAGGATAAGAACACCGCCTATTCCACCGGGCGTCCCGCCCCATGCGGACGGGTCCGCCTGGAGATTGGGGACCGGGTGCCGGGAGAAAAGGATTCCTCGCGCCGGTCTTTCAGGATTGCTGGCCAAGGGCGGCGGCGGCCTGTGCCGGGCACGCCTCTCGTCGACCAGGCCCGCACACCGCGTCGGCGAAACCCGTCACCACGCGCAGGGAGGAGGACGAAGTCCGGACGGCCCGACGCGGCTGAGGGGGCCACGCGCATCCGGCAAATCCACGCCCGCCCCATCGCGCACACGTAACCCCCCCCCGCAAACGAGCCCCGCCCGGCCGTCCTCAAAAAACCGGCCCGATGGGGATTGTTAAGGGCGCAGCCCTTAAGCCATCTCTGCTCTCTTCATCCGTAAGGCTCGGGGACTCGCCTAACGGCTGAAGGCCCGGAGGCCCCCGCCTAACGCCGCCGACCCGCCCTTATTCGGCCGATGCGATGTACGGCATGGATTTGGGGCCGAAGAGGGTGGCTAGGAGGTCGGCTTCGGGGCGGCGCAGGGTGATCAGGCCGCGCAGGATGTAGTGGTAGTAGCGGATGCGTTCGACGTAGGAGACGACTTCGTAGCCTTTGGTGTAGCCGTATTTGGCGTTTTTGTACCAGCGTTCCCAGGCGAGTTTGGGGAAGGCGGCGCGCAGTTCGCGCCAGGTGGTGCCGGTGCCGCCCAGGCGGACGGCGAGGTCCGTGGCGTCCTGGAGGTGTCCGGGCCCCCTGTTGTAGGCGGCCAGGGCGAAGAGCCAGCGGGTGCGTTCGTCGAGTCCGGGGGTGGAGATGTCGTCGTGGAGCATGCGCAGGTAGCGGGCGCCGCCGCGGATGCTGTCCAGGGGGTTGTTGCGGTCCACGCCCAGCAGGTCGGCGGTGTCTTGTGTGATCTGCATCAGGCCGCGCACGCCGGTTTTGGAGCGGGCGTTTTCGTCGAAGCGGGACTCCTGGTAGAGCATGGCGACGAGCAGCAGGGGGTCGACGTTGTTTTTGCGGGCGGCGCGGGCGATGGCGGCGCCGTAGCGGGGCAGGGCGTCCTGCAGGGTCTTTTGCAGGTGGTGGATTTCGTAGGGGTCGGCGTCTTTGGGCAGGAATCCGAAGTATTTGTCGTAGAGGTCGGCCAGCCGGGGGCTGTTGTCTGTGCGTTTCCAGAAGGCGGCCAGGGCGTGGGCGGTGTTCTGCCTGGTCTCGTTCCAGTACCAGCGGTAGGCGATGGTGCCGGGCAGGGTGCGTGATTTTCGCAGTCGGCTGTAGAACGGCTGCCAGAGGCGGAAGCGGCCTTCGTCCACGAGGGCGAAGCGGGCCTTGTTGGCGTCCAGTGTTTCGAGCAGGGGGACGATGTCCAGGTCTTTGCCCACGACGGCCTTGGGGGTGCAGTCCAGGTCGTCGGCCTTGGCGTCCAGGGCCTGGTGCAGGTCGGCGTTGGCGCTGACGAGGATGGGCTTGTCGCACATCTCGCAGTCGTCGCGCACGCCGTAGCGGCGGTCGTTGTGGATGATGACGGGCTTGAAGGAGGCGTATGCGGGACCGGCGGTGACGGACTCGGCGAGGTCTGCGGGCGGGGTGGATCCCAGTCCGAGGACGACGTCGGCGCGGCCGTCGCGCAGCATGTCCCAGGCCTCGTCCCAGGAGGCGGGGGTCAGGCGTTGCCAGTGCATGCCGGTATCGCGGCAGAAGGCGTCCAGGAGTTCCTGTTCGAAGCCGGGGCCGAGGCGGGGCACGGCGCCGCGCATCCATTCGTGTCGCGGCACGGCCACGCGCAGCACGGCGCGGGGTTGCCAGCCGCTGTCCTGCCAGTGCAGGCTGTAGATCAGCTCACTGAGCATGAGCAGGCACAGGGCCAGGATGACGAGGTCCCTGGGCCGGGGTCGGGTCGGTATTTTGGCGATCATGGTCATTGGACGGTCGGCGAAGCAAGAAGCTTGCCCTGGGCAGGCTTCACGCAATCTTTCGGGAATGAAAGATTATTGACTTTGCCGACGGCGTTATTTAGAGAAGGATGCCTTTTGCCGCGCTCTGCGCTGGCGCGGCAAAACGGATCAGAGTTCCTGACAGAAGGAGAAACAAATGTCAAACACCGTCGTCATGGGCGCCCAGTGGGGCGATGAAGGGAAGGGAAAGATTGTTGACCTTCTCACTGAAGACGCGGAAATCATTGTTCGTTTTCAGGGCGGCAACAACGCGGGGCACACCCTCGTCGTGGACGGTGAGCAGGTCATCCTGCACCTGATCCCTTCGGGAATTCTGCATGGCTCCAAGCGTTGCCTGGTGGGCAACGGCGTGGTTCTGGACCCGGTGGTGTTCCTGCAGGAGGTGGACAAACTGGCCGCCAAGGGCGTGGACATGTCTCCGGGTCGGCTGGTGGTCAGCAAGAAGACGCAGGTCATCATGCCGTACCACCGCCTGTTGGACTCGGCGCGCGAGGCGTACAAGTCCAAGGAGAACAAGATCGGGACCACCGGCCGGGGCATCGGCCCCTGCTATGAGGACAAGATGGCCCGCATCGGCATCCGCGCCGGGGACTTCCACGATCCCGCGCTGCTGCGCGCCAAGATCGAGCGGGCCCTGGTGGAGAAGAACGCGCTGTTCACCTGCCTGTACGGGGCCGAGGCCCTGGACGCCGAGGCGGTGTATCAGGAGATGCTGCCGGTGGCCGAGCGGATGCGCCCCTATGTGGGCGACGTGGCCGGGATCATCGGCGAGGCCATGGAGTCCGGCGTGAGCGTGTTGTTCGAGGGCGCCCAGGGCACGCACCTGGACATCGACCACGGCACGTATCCCTTCGTGACCAGCTCCAACACGGTCTCCGGCAACGCGGCGGCGGGCACGGGCTGCGCCCCGAACGCGCTGGAGCGCATCGTGGCGGTGGTCAAGGCCTACACCACGCGCGTGGGCGCGGGCCCGTTCCCCACGGAGCTGGACGACGCGGCGGGCGCGCACATGCAGTCCGTGGGCGCGGAGTTCGGCGCCACCACGGGCCGCAAGCGCCGCTGCGGCTGGCTGGACCTGGTGATCCTGCGCGAGTCCGTGCGCCTGAACGGCCCCACGGGCATCGCCCTGACCAAGCTGGATGTGCTGGGCGGCCTGGACGAGCTGAAGCTGTGCACCTCCTACGAGTACCGGGGCGGGAGCATCCTGTATCCGCCGCTGGAGGAGAACGGCCTGGCCGACGTGACGCCGGTCTACGAGACCATGCCCGGCTGGAGCGAGGACGTGAGCGGCTGCCGGACCTTCGCGGAGCTGCCGGAGAACTGCCGCAAGTACGTGGAGCGCATCGAGGCCATTCTCGGCGTGCCGTGCAGCACCATCTCCGTGGGTCCGGACCGGCGCCAGACCATCGTCCGCTAGCCGTACCGGCCGAAATAGAAAGCACGGTCCACGGCACCCCGCGCGGGGTGTCGTGGACTTTTCTTTTGGGCGCGGGGGGTGCGGGCGCTAGAGGGCGCCTTCGCGCAGCAGGCGGTCCTGTTCGTCCGTGGTGAGCAGGGTCACGGTGCGGGCCGTGTCGCGCAGGGCGGCGGCCACGTGTTGTTCCTCCGGGCGGCGGGCGTCGTGCAGGGCGGCGCTGAGGGCCAGGGCGCGCGGGGAGTACGGGTTGGCCCGCAGGGCCCGCCCCAGCAGGACCATGGCCTTGTCCGGCGCGCCGCCCTGCTCGCCGCGGGCGGCG
>CAYUIN010000332.1:0-3848 GCA_964444695.1 uncultured Desulfocurvus sp. | reverse complement strand
CTTGCGGCTGAGGGCATCTGGACAGTTTGCCCGTGCTCGTGGACGCAGGGGGAGGAAGAAGGGAAAAGGCCGGGGCGCCGGGCTGTCCGCCTTCCGCCGCGTTGCGGCGGGATGTCGGGGCCATTGCGCGTGGGGGCAGGCCCGTGGCCTGGCGGGGTCGTCGCCGAAAAGAAAACCGGCCCGTACGTCCTGTACGAGCCGGTCCGGGACGCGCACGGCGCGTTCCCAAAGATGCCGCATGCGGCGGGTCCGGGATTCCCTGTGCATGCGGCGACGGTCGGCCCGATGCCTCCCGTCATACCCAACATCTGCCACCGGGGGTGCGCGGCGGAACTCCCATACACACCGCGCCCCGCACCCGGCGACGAAGATTGCCGCGGCCCGAACCAGTCCGGGAAGTCCGATCCGATCCGCGGCGACGGTCGGCCCGATGCCTTCCGCCATACCCAATTTTCAAAAAGCGCCGGGGCGTCGGGGTCTGGCCCCTGGCGGCCGCAGCCGCCTGCCCCTGAAATCTTTTGTATTCGCCGCCGCGCGGGTCCGGGATTCCCGCGCGGCGGCCAAGCGTTCGGCCCTATGCCTCCCGCATTGCCTCGATCAGTTGCTCATGGCGGACTGCAGGTCCGACACGCCCACGGCCAGGGGGGAGCCGAAATCCACGTACACGTCGTCGCCGTCGGCCCAGGTGACGGTGGCCTGGAGATTGGCCGTCTCGCCCACCAGGCGCAGGTCCAGGACCACGTTGTCGCCCACGCCGAGCCCGCAGTAGTGGACGCCGTGCTGCTTGCGCAGCCGCGCTCCGGCGTGGTGCACGTTGACCAGGGAGATGGGACGCCGGGCGTCGCAGGACAGCACTTCGCTGTCGTGGTTGAAGGCGAAGGCCATCAGCCGGATGCGCGCGTTGCTCTTCATTTCGTAGGCTTCGGTGTGTCCCATGGTTCCCTCTCCTCGCTCCGGGCGCGTCCTGCGCCCGCCGTTCAAGACTTGCCTCTCAATCTACAAAGACTGTACCAAAGCGCCTGGCTGTCTGCGCAACGAATCATAACAGCTTGTAGTTATTGATCATAATTCCTGCAACGGCCGCCCAGACGGCGCCCAACTCCCCGGGAATCCGGGCTGTGTCCAATCAAACTACACAGATTTTGCACAACAAAAGTAGACAAACCGCGCCGCTCACCGCCCGGCGGGCGGCGACGCGGGGGAGCATCGCCCAGGGCTGCTCGGGCACAAGGGAAAATCCGTGTCCAATAAAACAGGACAGACCGCCCGCGCGGCGCGTGCAGGCGGGTCTTGCCCCGGGCGGCAAATGCCCGTATGGTCCGCCCGCCGGCGCCGCGCCGCCAACGCGCCGCGCCGCGCACGGAGGCATGCCATGCGCATCAAGGAACGCACCCTGGAGATCCTGGACCGCCTGCGGCGGCGCTACCCCGACCCGCGCTCCGAACTGGACTGGCGCGACCCCTGGCAGCTGCTGGCCGCCACGGTGCTCTCCGCACAGTGCACGGACGTCCGCGTGAACATGGTCACGCCCGAGCTCTTCCGCCGCTGGCCCGGACCCGCCGCCATGGCCCAGGCCGAGCCCGCCGCCGTGGAACAGGTCATCCACTCCGCCGGGTTCTACCGCCAGAAGACCAAGAGCCTCATCGGCGCCGCGCGGATCATCGTCCAGGACCACGGCGGCGACGTGCCCCGGACCATGCAGGACCTCACGGCCCTGCCCGGAGTGGCCCGCAAGACCGCGAACATTGTGCTCTCCAACGCTTTCGGGATACAGGAAGGCATCGCCGTGGACACCCACGTCAAGCGCCTGGCCTTCCGCATGGGCCTGACGCGGCAGACCGACGTCCTGAAGATCGAACGCGACCTGATGCAACTCGTCCCCCGGCCGGACTGGGGCGACTTCAACCACATGCTGGTGCTCTTCGGACGCCAGGTCTGCCCGGCCCGCTCCCCGCACTGCGGGGCCTGCGAACTGGCGGACATCTGCCCCAAACGCGGAGTGACGACCAAGTGACCGAGCCCGAACGACTGCTCGAAACGGAAACCCAGGCCAGCCTGGACAGCCCCGGCGACTTCCGAGTCTTCGCCACCGAAGGCAAAGCCCGCCTGGGCGCGCTGATGACCGCCCACGGACTGGTGCGCACGCCGGTGTTCATGCCCGTGGGCACCGTGGGCAGCGTCAAGAGCGTGGACCCGCGCGACCTGACCGAGATCGGCTCGCAGATCATCCTCGGCAACACCTACCACCTCTACCTGCGCCCAGGTGACGAACTGGTGGCCCGGCGCGGCGGCCTGCACCGCTTCAACGGCTGGAACGGGCCGATCCTCACGGATTCCGGAGGGTTCCAGGTCTTCAGCCTGTCCGAACTGCGCAAGATCGACGACGACGGCGTGGAGTTCCGCTCCCACCTGGACGGCTCCAAACACTTCTTCTCGCCGGAGAAATCCATCTCCATCCAGCAGAACCTGGGCTCGGACATCATGATGGTCTTCGACGAATGCGCCGCCGCCGGATCCCCGCGCGACTACGTCGTGAAGGCCCTGGAGCTGACCACCGCCTGGGCCCGGCGCTGCCGCGAATTCCACGAGCCGGGCAAAAGCGGCCAGATCATGTTCGGCATCGCCCAGGGCGGCTTCCACGAAGACCTGCGCGAACGCAGCATCGAGGAACTGTCGGCCATCCCCTTCGAGGGCTACGCCCTGGGCGGGCTGTCCGTGGGCGAGACCAAGCCCGAGA
Source organism: uncultured Desulfocurvus sp. (assembly GCA_964444695.1). GTDB lineage: Bacteria > Desulfobacterota > Desulfovibrionia > Desulfovibrionales > Desulfovibrionaceae > Desulfocurvus. The sequence goes on along the minus strand of CAYUIN010000332.1, from coordinate 1,111 downwards.
TGCTGCGCATCCTGCGCCACAGCGCCCCGCTGCTGCCCACGGACAAACCCCGCTACCTGATGGGCGTGGGCACGCCGCTGGATATCCTCGACGGCATCGAGGCGGGCATCGACATGTTCGACTGCGTGCTGCCCACCCGCAACGCCCGCACCGGCACCCTGTTCACCTCCCAGGGCCGCGTGAACATCAAACGCGCCCAGTACAAGGAAGACGACTCGCCCCTGGACCCGGCCTGCTCCTGCTACACCTGCCGCACCTTCTCCAAGGCCTACCTGCGACACCTCTACGTGGCCCGCGAGCTGCTCTCCTACCGCCTGAACACCATCCACAACCTGGCCTACTTCCTGGACCTCACGCGCGGCGCCCGCCAGGCCCTGCGCCAGGGCCGCTTCGCGCAGTACAAACACGGCGTCGAGGCCGTGTACGGCATAAACGGCGAGGACTAGCAGACAGGAGATCGCGGCATGACACGGCTGCTGGGCTGGATATTCAAGCTGACGGGCGCCCTGGTGATCATCGCCACCCTGGCCGGACTGGCCGCCGTGGCCGTGGTCGGCGGAATGATCGACGCCGGAGACCAGCCCCGCAAGGCCGACGCCATCGTCGTCCTGGGCGGCGGCCTGTACCGCCCGCTGGAGGCCGCCCGGCTCTACGCCCGGGGCTTCGCCCCCGAGGTCTGGATCGGCCGCCCCCGCCCGGCCCCGGGCGCCGAAATCCTGCCCCTGGCGGGCGTGGACATGCCCCCGCAGGAAGAACTCTACCGCCGCCTGCTCACCCGCCACGGCGTGCCCCAAACCGCCATCCGCACCTACGGCCAAGACCTGCGAAGCACCGTGGACGAAGCCCGGACCCTGGCCGCCATCCTCGGCCCCAAACCGCGCACCCTGCTCGTCGTCACCTCCCCATACCACGTGCTGCGCGCCCGGATGATCTTCCGCGAGGCGCTGCCCACCTGCACCATCCTGGGCGTCGCCGCCACGGACGAGCCCTTCCCACACCCCTGGTGGAGCGCCCAACACAGCGCCGTGCGCGTGGTCAACGAAACCGCCAAACTCGCCTGGCACCTGCTCGGCGGCCGCTTCCTCTCCCCCGACCAATCCGAAACCCCACC
>CAYUIN010000331.1:0-3852 GCA_964444695.1 uncultured Desulfocurvus sp. | reverse complement strand
CCTGCGCCGCGCGCCCGGCTGGACGCGCCGGATACCGACCCCGTCCTGCGCCCGCTGCTGCCCCGGCTCTACGACTCCGTGGCCGAACTGGCCGCCGACGCCGCCGCCGGGCTGGAACGCGGCGACCTGGGCGCCGTGGGCCTGGCCGGGCACAAGATGCGCGGCGCGGCCTCCTGCTTCGGCGTCCACGCCCTGTCCCGCGCCGCGGAACACCTGGAGCGGGCGGCGGAAAACAAAAACGCCGCCGATTGCGCGGCGGCGCTCAACGCCCTGGTGGCCGTCCTGGCCCGCTGAGGCCCGCCCCGACACGCCCCCAGCCCGCCCCGACACGCCCCGTTTCGCCCGCCCCGCCAGGGGCCCGGCTATTTGAACAGCTTGTACTCCCGCACGAAGGGCACCAGCTCCGTGGCCGAGCCCAGGCCCAGCTTGCGCACCAGGTTGGCCTTGTGCTTCTCCACCGTCTTCACGCTGATGCACAGGCTCTCGGCCAGGGCCTTGTTGCCCAGGCCGTCGGCGGCCAGGCGCAGGACCTGCGTCTCGCGTTCGGTGAGCCGGTCCAGCACGCTGGCCCGCTTGCCGCGCTTCCTGTCGGTGTCGAACAACTGGACGGGGATGTCCGGGCTCAGGTAGCGCTCGCCGCGCAACACGGCCAGCATGGCCTCCACAAGCTGCGGCGAGGAGGTGTTCTTCAGGGCGAACCCGTCCGCCCCGGCCTCCAGCGCGCCGCGAATATGCTCCTCGCGCTTGTAGGCCGTCAGCGCCAGGATCTTCACGCGCGGGAAGCGGCGCTTGATGTCGCGGATGGCCTCCACGCCGCCCATCTTGGGCATGGACAGGTCCATCAGAACGATGTCCGGCTCCACGCGCTCCACGGCGCGCAAGGCCTCGATGCCGTTTCCGGCCTCGTCGGCGACCTCGAACTCCGAATGCGCCTCCAACAGGATGCGCAATCCCTCACGGACGATGTCGAGATCCTCCACCAGCACCACGGTGTGCCGCATTGTATCCTCCGGCGAGCGACGGTAGAACAGCCGGTATTCGGGGCCCGGTTTCAGGATGGGTACGGATTGGCATAACCGCCAGTCGTGCCGATGTAAAGCCGGGTTTTCCGGATCGATCGACGGATCGTGGCTTCTTTTCGGCGCCATTGGGCACCCGGCCCAGGCCCGCCGGGCGCCCCGGGGCCGCGTTCCCGTCGTTGCCATTTCACGAAAAGGCGGTATGATCGGTTTCATCTGAAAATCCGGAGGACTGCGCATGCAGATAGGAATCATCGGACTGGGACGGATGGGCATGAACATGGCCCGGCGGCTGCTCGGCGGCGGACACGAGGTCCTGGCCTACAACCGCTCCCCCGAAAAGACGGACGAACTGGCCGCCGAAGGCGGCGTGGGCTGCTACAGCCTCGAAGAACTGGTGGACCGCCTGGACGCCCCGCGCACCGTGTGGATCATGCTCCCGGCCGAGATCGTGGACCAGCACATCGCCGCGCTGGTGGACCTGCTGGACCCCGGCGACCTCGTGGTGGACGGCGGCAACTCCCACTACAAGCTCGACGCCCAGCGCGCCGAGGCCCTGGACGACGCCGAACTGCTGTACGCCGACGCGGGCGTCTCCGGCGGCATCTGGGGCCTGACCGTGGGCTACTGCACCATGGTCGGCGGCCCCGCCGAGGCCTACGAGCGCCTGCGCCCCGCTCTGGACACCCTGGCCCCGCCCAGCGGGCACATGCACTGCGGCCCCCACGGCGCCGGGCACTACGTGAAGATGATCCACAACGGCATCGAATACGGCATGATGCAGGCCTACGCCGAAGGCTTCGCCCTGCTCGAGGCCTCGCCCTTCGGGCCGGGGCTGGACCTCGGCGCCGTGGCCGAACTCTGGAACCAGGGCAGCGTCGTGCGCTCCTGGCTGCTGGAACTGGCCCAGGCCGCACTGCACAAGGACCCCCGCCTGGAAGGCCTGGCCCCGTTCGTCGAGGACTCCGGCGAAGGCCGCTGGACCGTGGACAGCGCCGTGGAACTGGCCGTGCCCGCCCCCGTGCTGACCCTGGCCCTCATGGAACGCTTCCGCTCCCGGCAGGACAACTCCTTCGCCGACCGGCTCCTGGCCGCGCTGCGCAACGAATTCGGCGGGCACGCCACCCGCCCCGCAAAGTAAAACGGACCACAGCCATGCCCAGCAAAGACGCCCCGGCCGCGCAACAGCTTATCGCCAAATCCCTGGCCGCCGCGCAAGACCCCGCCGCCGCCTCCGGCGCCTGCCTCGTGCCCCGCAGGCCCGACCCGTGCGCCCTGGTCATCTTCGGCGCCTCCGGCGACCTCACCGCGCGCATGCTCCTGCCCGCCCTGTTCCGCCTGTTCCGGGGCGGCGGGCTGCCCGAACAGGTGACCATCACCGGCGCCGCCCGCACCGCCATGAGCGACGACGCCTTCCGCGAACACGTCCGCCAGGCCCTGGAATCCTCCGGCGACTTGGACCCCGCCGCCTGGAACGCCCTGGCCCCGCGCCTGTCCTACCAGCCCCTGGAATACGACGACCCCGCCGCCTACGACGCCCTGGCCGAACGCCTGCGCTCCCACGACGCCGACCACGGCACCCGGGGCAACCGCGTCTTCTACCTGGCCACCCCGCCCACCGTCTACGAGGACGTCGCCCGACGCCTGGGCGCCGCCGGGCTGGCCACCGAACACGGCCGCGACTTCTCGCGCATCGTCGTGGAAAAACCCTTCGGCCGCGACCTCGACACCGCCCGCGCCCTGGACGCCGCCCTGCACGAACACTTCGCCGAACACCAGATCTTCCGCATCGACCACTACCTGGCCAAGGAAACCGTGCAGAACATCCTCATGTTCCGCTTCGCCAACGCCATCTTCGAACCTGTCTGGAACCGGCAGTACGTGGCCTCCGTCACCTGCGCCTCCACCGAATCCCTGGGCGTGGAACACCGCGCGGGCTACTACGAACACTCCGGCGTGCTGCGCGACATGTTCCAGAACCACATGATGCAGCTGCTCTCCCTCGTGGCCATCGAACCGCCCTCGCACTTCGAGGCCGAACCCGTGCGCGACGAGAAAACCAAGGTCTACCGCTCCCTGCGGCCCTTCGACCCCGCACGCATCGACCAGGACCTCGTCCTCGGCCAATACGCCCCGGGAACAGTCCACGGCCGCCCCGTGCCCGGCTACCGCGACGAACCCGGCACCGCCCCGGACTCCACGACCCCCACCTTCGCCATGATGCGCCTGTGGATCGACAACTGGCGCTGGCAGGGCGTGCCCTTCCTCATCACCTCCGGCAAGCGCCTGCGCGAAAAACTGACCCGCATCGTCGTCACCTTCCGCGAAGTGCCGCACTCCATGTTCCGCAACATCCTCGGACAGGACATCAGCCCCAACCGCCTGGTCATGGACATCGCACCCGACAGCGCCCTGTCCCTGACCTTCCAATCCAAACTCCCGGGACCGCACGTCTGCCTGCAACCCGTCACCATGCGCTTCGACTTCAACGCCCAGCGCTCCCTGGGCGCCTACGAAAAAGTCCTGCTGGACTGCATGCTCGGCGACCAGATGCTCTTCTGGCGACAGGACGCCGTCGAACTCTGCTGGGGCTTCCTGACCCCCATCCTCCAACAATGCGAAACCTGCACCACCCCGCCCACCCTGCACCCCTACCCCTCCGGCACCTGGGGCCCCCCCGCCAGCCTCGACCTCATGCACACGCTCTTCTAGCCCCAAGGTCGGCGCTTCGGGCCACGGACGGCGGGCGGCACGACCGGACCGGGCGGCCGACGCCGGGCAGGAATGCCTCCGGCGGCCAGGGCGCTGCCCTGGACCCGCTTAAGGGGATAAT
>CAYUIN010000330.1:0-3857 GCA_964444695.1 uncultured Desulfocurvus sp. | reverse complement strand
CGACGCCGGTGGCGGCCTCCAGGGCGCGGATGTTGCGGCCCTCGCGGCCGATGATGCGGCCCTTCATGTCCTCGCTGGGCAGGGTCACGGTGGCCACGGTGTTCTCGGCCACGAAGTCGCCCGAGTAGCGCTGCACCGCGCTGGCCAGGATCTCCTTGGCCTTGCGGTCGGCGGTCTCGGAGGCCTCGACCTCGATCTGGCGGATCATCTTGGCCGCGTCGTGGCGGGTCTGGGACTCGATATCTTCGAGCAGGCGCCTTTTGGCCTCCTCGGAGGTCAGTCCGGAAATCTCTTCGAGCTTGCGGCGGTGCTCCTCGGCCTGGCCCTCGAGCAGGGCCTCCTTCTCGGTCAGGGAGCGTTCCTGGCGGGAGAGGCGCTTTTCCAGCGCCACCAGCTCGGAATCCTTCTGGTTGATCTTCTCGACCTTGCCCTCAAGGCGCTCCTCGCGCTCCTGGGTCTTGGCCTCGCGGCGTCCCAGTTCGCGTTCGCGGTCCTTGAACTCGGCCTGCATCTCCTTCTTGAGCCCGAGAATCTCGTCCTGGGCCTGGAGCATGTACTCCTTGCGCTCGGCCTGGGCGTCCTTGCGGGCTTCCTCGAGGATGCGCTCGGCCAGATCCTTGGCGCCGTCGAGGCGTTTGGAGGCGATGTATTTGTGCAGGGCGTACCCGGTTCCCGCGCCTCCCGCGGCGCCGATCAGGGCCGCGATGATGAGTGCAACGCTCATGGCGTTCTCCTTTATAGTCTACGGGCTGCCGCGGGACCCGATAAAAGGCGGCTGAACTCCGACGCACACGGAGTCCGCCAGCGGCGGAATCTAATAGGAACGGTAGGCACCGGCTGGAGAAGGCCGGTTCGGGCCCCGAAGCGGGGCTGTCGTCTGGCGGCCTCTGGGGCCTGTTGCGGACGGGGCGGGCAGCTCGGGCGTGACTCTATAAGGTTGTTTTCTTAGCCGATACTGGTTGCGGTTTGCACAATATATGAAGAATGAGTCCCCGGGAGGCCGTGTCGTCGACCGTTTTGAACCTTGCTTGCGCAAGGTGGGTGCCCCTGTGTCCGCCGTCAGGCTCCCCGGAGACCGGGTCTGCGCACGGGCGAATCTGAAGCGGCTCCCTGTTCTCGAGTATCGGCTCAAAAACGGGTCGATCGATCACGAACGCCCCAGGGAATTTGTATCACGCGCCTGCCTGTGAATATTCCGCCTTCTCAATCCGTTCCGCTATGCCCACCAGCCGGGATTCCAGCTCGGTGAGCCGCTTGGTGTTCTGCAACAGGTCGTCTGCCAGGCCAAGGGCCAGAAAAGTCAGCAGTTTCTCCTTGCTCAGTCGCCTTCCGTGTTGCGTCAACTCCTTGTAACGCTCTTCCAGAAGTTCTTTGGCCGCCTGGACGCGCTCATGGTCCGCCTGCGCCTTGAAAGAGACTTCAAGGTCCAGGACGGAGAGAGTGTAGCTCGGCATGGCGGGCCCTCACCGCCGCTAGGCGGTCTCGTCCTGCAGCTTCTGCAGGAGCCCGTCGATGCGGCCGAGCACCTCTTCCTTGGACGCGCGTTCCCTGTTCAGGTCGTCGCGCAGGCGCTGGTTCTCGGCCCGAAGGTCGTCCAGACCACGCTGCGATTCTTCCCGCAGACGGGCGTTTTCCTCCTTGAGAGCGGTTTGCTTCACAAGGAGGGCTTCGATCTTGCTTTCCAGACGGCTCAGCACTTCCATAGGTCAGAACTATCCTGTTCGCCCCGTGAAATCAAGGTGTCTTGTCGCGGCGCGGGGCTTGGCGCTGCTTGGAACGCTCCAGTGCCAACATGTCGTCGCCGACGTCGCGCGTGATCACGGAACCGGCGCCCACCAGGGCCCGATCGCCGACGCGCACCGGCGCCACCAGGGCCGTGTTGCTGCCGATGAACGCGCCCTGGCCGATGACGGTCTTGTGCTTGTGCACGCCGTCGTAGTTGCAGGTGATGGTCCCGGCGCCGATGTTGGCCCCGGCGCCCACCTCGGCGTCGCCCAGGTAGGTCAGGTGGCTGGCCTTGGCGCCCTTGCCCAGGCGGGCCTTCTTGACCTCCACGAAATTGCCCACGCGCGAACCGTCTTCCAGCACGGCGCCGGGCCGCAGCCGGGCGTAGGGGCCCACCTGGCAGTCGGGGCCGATGGCCGCGCCCTCGATGTGGCAGAAGGATTTGACGTGCGCGCCCCCGGCCACGGAGCTGTCGCGCAGCACGCAGTGCGAGTCGATGCGCGCGCCCGGGCCCACCAGGACCTCGCCGTACAGCTCGCAGGGCCCGGTGATCTCGCAGCCCGGGGCCAGGGCCGAGCGCGGCCCGATGACCACCGAGGCGCCCTGGCGCACGGTGACGCCCTCCTGGGTCCAGAAGGCCACCACGCCCGCGCGCAAAAGGTCCTCGGCGCGGACCAGCTCCTCGGGGCTGTTGACGCCGAGCAGTTGCGGGTTGGCCCCGCCGCGCACGGCCTCCACGCGCAGCCCGGAGGCCACGGCCAGGGCCACCAGGTCGGTGATGTAGAATTCGCCAGAGGCGTTGTCGTCCGTCAGGCGGTCCAGCAGCGGGCCCACGGCGGCCACGTCCAGGACGTAGCTCCCGGCGTTGATCTCGCCGCTCTGGGCGCCGTGCACGGCGGGGTCGAAGTCCTTGGCCTCGACGATGGCCGTGCAGGCCCCGTCCGGGCCGCGCACCACGCGTCCGAAGGCGCCGGGTTCCGCCAGGTCCACGGTGAGGAAGGCCAGGGCCGCGCCCGAGGCGGCGAAGGCCTCGCGCAGCATGCGCAGGCCGTCGCGCGGGACCAGGGGCGTGTCGCCGTTGACCACCAGCAGCGAGCCGACGCCCGAGGCCGTCACGGCGGGCCAGGCGGTCTGCAGGGCGTGGCCCGTGCCGAGCTGGCGTTCCTGGAGCACGAAGCCCGCCTCGTGCTCCGGGAAGGCGGCGCGCACGGCGTCGGCGCCGTGGCCGACGACGGTCCAGGTCGCCTCCTGGGGCACCAGGCCGTCCAGGGCCTTTAGGACGTACCACAACATGGGTTCGCCAAGCAGCGTGTGCAGGACCTTGGGGCGCTCGGAACGCATCCGGGTGCCCTTGCCCGCGGCCAGAATCAGTGCGCCGGTCTGTGCCATGCCCTCGGTTCCTCGAAAAGTGGTCTGGGTCGCATGCTCCCCGCTCCGGGCCGCGCCCGGTCGGGTGTCCTCAAGGCGTCTACCGTGCGCGCAGGGCTTTGTCCAGAGACGGGGCCTGCCGGGGCGGCCGCGCGCCGGGCCCGGCGCAACCAAAAAGGCAGGCTGCTTGCGCAGCCTGCCTTCAGGGGCAGTAGCAATGCCTAGGGAAACCGCCTGCTACAGTTCGCAGGTACCGGCATCCTTGGCGCGGGTGCGGCAGGACATGCGGGCCATGGCGCGGGCCAGAGCAGACTGGACGCGGGCATGGTCGTAGTTGTCCTGCTGTTTGGCCATCCGCTGTTCGGCGCGTTCACGGGCCTTGCGGGCGCGTTCCACGTCGATCTCGGCGGCCTTTTCGGCGACTTCTGCCAGGATCGTGACCTTGTTGTCGGAGATCTCGGCGAAGCCGCCGGCGACGAAGACGAAGAACGCCTTGCCGCCGACCTTGTAGTACAGGTTCCCCACCTGGAGCGCCGACAGGAACGGGATGTGGCCGGGCAGAATACCGAATTCGCCCTCGTATCCCGGTGCGCCGACGTATTCCACGGGCTCGCTCATCACGAGCCTGTCGGGGGTCACTATCTCAAGTTGCAGTTGGGCCATTGTGAGCCTCCGGACGCTTAGGACTTCTTGGACTTCTCGATGGCCATCTCGATGTTGCCGACCATGTAGAAGTCGTTCTCACCGAGTTCGTCGTGCTTGCC